>JALSSH010000059.1 GCA_026984385.1 Ardenticatenia bacterium
CGAGGCGGGCGCGGTTCATTTTACCGTCATGCTGACCACGCCGGCTTGCCCGCTCAAGGATCAGATTCAGCGAGAAGCCGAGCAGGCTGTGCGCGGTGTGGAAGGTGTGCGGAGCGTGGAGGTGAAGCTGGATTCTAACGTGCCGACCGACCCGCGCATTTTCGGGCGGCTGAATTTGCCGATTCGCAGCATTATTGCCATCAGCAGCGGCAAAGGCGGCGTAGGCAAAAGCACGGTGGCGGTCAACTTGGCGGTGGCGTTGGCTCAAAGCGGCTCGCGTGTGGGTTTGATGGACGCGGACATTTTAGGCCCGAACATTCCCAAGATGTTGGGCTTGGGCTTTGCGCAGCCGAAGGTATCGCCGGAGCGCAAACTGATCCCGTTTGAGGTCTTCGGCTTGCAGGTGATGAGCATGGGTTTTTTGGCCGACCCGAACCAGGCCATGATCTGGCGCGGGGCGATGCTACACGGGGCGATCCGTCAATTTTTCGAGGACGTGGCCTGGGGTGAGCTGGACTATATGGTGGTGGACTTGCCGCCCGGGACGGGCGACGCGCAGCTCAGCCTGGCGCAATCCGTGCCGCTGACTGGCGCGATCATCGTGACGCAGCCGCAAAGCGTGGCGGTGGACGATGCGCGGCGGGGCTTGGCGATGTTCGAGAAGCTCAATGTACCGATTATCGGCGTGGTGGAAAACATGGCCGGGCCGCTTTTCGGCGAGGGCGGTGGCGAGAAGTTCGCCGAGGAGCGGGGCGTGCCCTTCCTCGGACGCATTCCGCTGGTGGCGAGTGTGCGCGAAGGTGGGGACGTGGGGCGGCCTGTGGTGGCCTATGCGCCGGAATCTGAAGTGGGGCAGGCGTTCCACAAGCTGGTGCAACAGATCGCGGCGCGGGTTAGTATGCTGTTGCTGGAAGAAAAGCCCGCGATCCCGTTGAAGATCGTCAAGTGAGGCGTTTGGCGTAAGGAGCGCCCTAGCGGGGGGACGTTTGCGGCGAGTGGGCCGTTGGGCGCGCCGCCGAGCCGCGCTGCGCGCGGCTGACGCGCGGCATTCGCCGCGCGTGGTGCGCCGAAGGCGCACGGGCGGCGCGCCCACGACGGCGAGCGTTCCCCTGCGATGGGCGCTTTCCGACCGCCCACGTTCCCCCGTTCCTGCCGCGCGCAGCGCGGCGGGGGTAAGGGGCGAAAGCCCCTTGCGGGGGGTGGGGCAGCGCCCCACAAGGTCGCTTGCCGTTCCCCTAGCGCTTGGCTACAATCCTGGCTGTTGGACGTTTGGTTGCACGGAAGCGGCAGCAGAACGGCGGTGAACGTGGTTAACGGGCATCTTTCCACTGCGGAAACTGAAAGCGTGCTGTCCCTGTTGGGAGCACACTTGCAACGCTATCCGGCGATGGGCTTGGCGGACGTGTATAAATTGTTGCACCAGGCCGCTTTTGGCGTGGGGCATCGTATCACCAGCAAGAAGGAGACGCGCGCCTGGTTGGAACACGAGCGCGGCTTGCTGAGGCCGGACGCCGCACAGGTGCTGATCGAAGGCGTGCATCCGGCGGGGGTGTGGGTGCGAGTGCACCTGATCCCATATTTGGCTTATCGTCACGACGTGCGCCCGTTGTTGGACGCTTATATGCGTTCGGCGCGCGATGTTGAGCCGCGACAAACCGAGCAAATGGCCGCGTGGTGGGCGTTTTTTGAGCAGCTATGCGCCGAAGACGCCGCTTATGCCGAGCGCTTTTCCGCGCGAGAAGCGCGGCTTTTCGGTATGGTGCGCGCGGAAGAAGATTGGCCCGCTGTGCACCATTCGCCCGCCTACTTGCGCCACTACCGTCCCTTCTACCGTGTTTTGGTGCGCGAGGAAGCCGAAAAGCTTTGCGCCAAGATCGGCGCACCTTTTGCGCCGGCCTAGCGTGCGTTTTCGGCGGCGCTGTTGGCGCTCGGCTCGCCGTTGAGCGGCTCGCTGAGCGGCGGCGGAACGTATTTGTAGCCGTTGATCACGCGCTGGATGGCATACGGCCCTTTGCCCTGGGACTCGTAATACGTGCGCATCAGCATCTCCATCATCAGCCCCAGCAGCACGGACTGCATGGAAAAAAGCCAGAAGAGCACTGCCAACACCGGCCAGGGCGAATACCAGTGCGGATCGCCGTAAAAAATCGTGCTGACCAGCGTCACCATCACGCTGATGAAGCTCAGCACGCCCAGCACAAAGCCCATCCCGCCGAAAATATACATCGGGCGCGTGTTGTACTTGGTGAGGAAGGTCACCGTCATCAAGTCCAGCACCACTTTGATCGTGCGCCACAGCCCGTATTTGGATTGGCCGTGAATGCGCGGGCGGTGGTTGACCACGCGCTCGATGATGTTAGCGCCGGCGGCGTTTGCCAGCACGGGGATAAAGCGGTGCATTTCCCCGTAGAGCCGCACATGGTCCAACACCTCGCGGCGATAGGTTTTCAGCGTGCAACCGTAATCGTGCAGGTGGACGCCGGTCACAATCGAGATCAGGCGGTTAGCCAGCCGCGAAGGGATTTTGCGCGTGATGGCGCGGTCTTGACGATTTTTGCGCCAGCCACTGACCAGATCGTAGCCTTCTTCTTCCATCTGGCGCAGCATAAGCGGGATGTCGTGGGGGTCGTTTTGCAAATCGGCGTCCATCAGCGCGATGATCGCGCCGTTGGCGTGGTCAATGCCCGCTTGGATGGCGGCGGTTTGGCCGAAGTTGCGGCGGAGCAACACCGCGCGCACGGTTTCCGGCGAGGCTTGGGCCAGCGCGATGATTTTTTCGCGGCTGGCGTCTTGGCTGCCGTCGTCCACGTAAATAATTTCGTAGCGTAACCCCAGTTCGTCCAGCACTTCAACCAGCTCGCGGTGCACCGGCGCGATATTTTCCTCTTCGTTATAAACCGGCAACACCACCGATAAATCGTAAGCGTAATGATGATTGGGCACAGAGGCGGCCACTGTAAATCCTCTCCCCGATTGCCGAATAAAGCGCGCGACGCCCCTCGGACGCCGCGTTGGGGGCATTATAGCGCTACAACGCGCGCGCCGTCAATTGTAGCGAGCGCGTGTGTGCCCCGGGCGCGCCGCCTAGCCGCGCTGCGCGCGGCTGACGCGCGGCTCTGCCGCGCGTAGTGCGCCGTATGGCGCACGGGCGGCGCGCCCTCCCGACGGCGAACGCTCCTCGGCAGTGATCCTTCCCCGACCGCCCACGTCCCTCTGCTCCTGCCGCGCGCAGCGCGGCGGGGTCAAGGGGCGCACCGCGCCCCTTGGGTGGGGCAGCGCCCCACAATCTCGCGCGCAATCTGGGAAATGCTTCACGCTGCTGGTATAGTTGAAATATGGAGACTGACGTTTTTTGCACACAAGGGAGGGCGTTTGCCATGCCTAAGGTTTCTTCGGTCAAAGAAATTTTCGAACATATTAACGAAGGTTTTCAGCCGGACAAAGCCGCCGGAGTGGACGCGGTGATCCAGTTCGACCTCACCGGCGAGGGCGGCGGCAAATATTGGATTCGCGTGGCCGACAAAAAAGCCGAGGTGCACGAAGGCGAGCACGAAAACCCCACCATGACCCTCATCGCTTCGGCAGAAGACTATATCGCGGTGATCAACGGCGATCTCAACCCGATGACCGCCTTTATGCAAGGCAAGATCAAGGTCAAGGGCGATATGGGCTTGGCCTTGAAGTTGCAAACGATGTTCGATATGGGGTAAAGGCGCGGCGCTCACCAGCCGCAAACCAAGACGGGGCGCAATCCTGCTGAGGGTTGCGCCCTCGTTGTGTTTAGAAAAGCACTCCCGCCGTGTGCAATTGCTGTAACAGCCGTAGCGCCCCCAGGTTGCGGATCGGCACGCCGTAGGTGCTCAGCTCCTCGGGTGTGAAGATGTCCCCTGTGCCGTCGCTGCTGAGTTGCAAGTCCGCCCCCACACCGCTGGCGGGCGCGCCATCGTTGACCGCTCGCCACACGTTCAGCAGCGGCAGATGGTGTTCTTGCGCCACTTGCACAATGGCCGCGTTGTAGGCTTCCAGCGCGGGGTAGAGCGCCGCGTCGCCTGCGATGGTGCTCAGCACCGGGATCGCGCCGCTGGCGACGATCTGCTCGGTGACCGCGCGCAACGAGGCGGCGAATTGCTCCGCTGGCGTGCCTGCGAGCAAATCGTTTCGCCCCACCATCACGAAGACCACCGCAGGCCGATTGAGCCGCAGCTCGCACGCTAACGGGGCGTCCCCTGCGCAAAGTGTCGGGTTGGCGCGCGTCGGATCGAGCAGATCGCCGATGCGCCAATCTGCGCCGCTTGCCAACGCGCCGCCGTCGCTAAAGCTGTTGCCGCCGGAAGGTAGCGGCACGGCGGCGATGTTTTGCACCAACGCCATCAGCTCCGCAGCGTCCGGCAATCCGTCGAAGTCGGCGACGCCGTCGGCCAGGTCGCCCGAGAACTGCGACGGTAGCACGTCTCCCACTACGCTAAACACGCCCGCGTTGATCGGCGGGGTCATGCTCAGCCCTTGCGCGTGGATCGCTTGCACGGTTGCCAGCACCTCGCCCTCAATCGGCGTGACATAGGGGATCGCGTTCAAATCCACGCCTGGCGGAGGTGGCGGCGCGGCTTCGGTAGGCGTCGGTGTGGGCGGTGGGACGGGGCAGCCGTCGGGTTGCAAGCCGAAGCCGAGATCGCCCTGGTCGGGGCAAGCGTCCTGCGGGTCGGGCACGCCGTCGCCGTCGGAGTCAGGGAGCACGGGGCAGCCGTCGGGTTGCAAGCCGAAGCCGAGATCGCCCTGGTCGGGGCAAGCGTCTTGCGGGTCGGGCACGCCGTCGCCGTCCGTGTCAGGG
>JALSSH010000060.1 GCA_026984385.1 Ardenticatenia bacterium
TGCACCCCCTGGGCGTCAACACGGCTTTTTGCCCCCAACCCGTCGAGGCAATTCGCGCGGTGCGGGCGCGTTGGGAACTGCCGCAGGAATATTTGCTTTTTGTGGGCACGTTTGAGCCGCGCAAAAATATCACCGGCTTGTTACATGCCTATCACCGTTTGCGTTCGGACTGGACGGACACGCCCCCGCTGGTGCTGGTCGGGCGGCGCGGCTGGCTGTATGAAGAAATTTTCGCCACAGCCGAACAGTTGCGGCTCGGCAAGGCGTTGGTCTGGGTCGAGAACGCGCCCTTTGAGGACTTGCCCGCGATCTATAGCGGAGCGCGGCTGCTGGCGTTGCCTTCGCACTACGAGGGCTTCGGCCTCACGGCGCTGGAAGCGATGGCCTGCGGCACGCCGCCGATTGTCTCGTCGCGCGGCTCGTTGCCGGAGGTGGTCGGAGAGGCGGGATTGCTGATCGAGCCGGACGACGTAGGCGCGCTGGCCGAGGCGATGCGCCGCTTGCTGCAAGACAACGCGCTGCACGCCGAGCTACGCCAAAAAGGACTGGCGCGCGCCGCCACTTTTACCTGGCGACGCACTGCGGAGATCGCTTTGCGCGTGTATCGACTGGTGGGCGCTTCTTGATATTGGCGATGGTCTCATTTGCACATCACGAGAGCGTTTATGCGACTGCTTTTCCTTACTGCTCAACTGCCCGAACCACCGCACGCCGGCGGCGCTTTGCGCACCAACGGCTTGATGCGTCAGGCGCACGCTGCCGGCCACGAGGTGCACTTGCTTTCCTTTGGCGAAGCGGACCAGTTGCGGCTCAACCGCGCCGCGCTGGAGGAATTTTGCGCCCAGGTGGAAACCGTGCCGCCACCACATCGCCCATTGACCGGCAGGTTGCGCGATCTGTTGGTCGGTCACGCGGATATGCAACGCCGCTTTGCCTCTCCGCGCTACGCGGAAAAGCTAACCGCCATCCTGACCCGCACCCCTTTCGACCTAGTGCAGATCGAAAGCCTGGAGATGGCCGTCTATCTGCCCCTCGTCCAGCGTGTGCAACCCCAAACGCCGATCATCTACGATTCGTTCAACGCCGAATATGCGCTGCAGCGCAGCATTTATTTGGCCGAGCGCGGTGACGTGCGCCGCTGGGTGGGCGCGCTGTACTCGTGGGTGCAGTGGCGGCGGTTGACCCACTTTGAGCGCCAAGTTTGCCGCAGCGTGGCGCACGTGATCGCGGTTTCGGACGCGGACGCCGCCGCCTTCCGACACTTGGCGCCGGAGGCGAGGGTGAGCGTTGTCCCGAACGGCATCTACTCCGCGCGCTACGCGGAGTTGGACGGCAGCTTGGACTTAGGCGAGGCGGCTTTGGTCTTCACCGGCTCGATGAGCTATCGCCCCAACGTGGACGCGGCGTTGTGGTTTGCCGACGAGGTGTTGGGGCGCGTGCGAGCGCGTGTACCCCAAGCCAAGTTCTTTGTGGTGGGCAGCAAGCCCCACGCGCGGCTGAACGCGCTTCGTGAGCGCGACGAGGTGCAGGTCACCGGCTGGGTGCCGGATGTAGCGCCCTTTCTCAGCGCCGCCACCGTCTACGTCGTGCCGATGCGCATGGGCAGCGGCACGCGGCTGAAGTTGCTCCAAGCGCTGGCGGCGGGCAAAGCGGTGGTGAGCACCTCCATCGGCGCGCAAGGGCTGGCCGTGCAAGACGGGCAACAGCTCCGCTTGGCGGATAGCGCGGCGGACTTTGCGCAAGCGGTGGTGGAATTGTTGCAAGACCCCGCCCAACGGGCCGCGCTCGGGCAAGCCGGGCAAGAGTTCGTGCGCGCACATTACGATTGGGCGGTGATTGCCCCGCGCCTGCTGCGCGTGTACGATCAAGTAACTGCTTCTGTATAGGCGATGGGGAGGCTTCCCGTGAGCAAACAAGCGTTGATCCCCCCGCCCGGCCAGCAAGTGCGCCTGGCGGACTACGATCCGAGCTACACCGGCGAGTACGCGAGTAAAAAAGACGTGCGCAAATTGATCAAGCGCAATCGCCGCCGTCTGCGCGAGCTGCAAGAGGTGCTTTACGCCGAACACAAACACGCGCTGCTGATTGTGCTCCAAGCGATGGACGCGGGCGGCAAAGACGGCAGCATCCGCCACGTGATGCGCGGGGTTAACCCGCAGGGCGTGCAGGTGACCAGCTTCAAAGTGCCCACGCCCGAAGAGCTGGCGCACGACTTTTTGTGGCGCGTGCATCGGCGCGTGCCCGGGCGCGGCAGCATCGGCATTTTCAACCGCTCGCACTATGAGGACGTGTTGGTGGTGCGCGTGGAAAATCTCGTCCCGCCGGAAATGTGGCAACGCCGCTACGAACACATCAACGCTTTTGAGCGCCTGTTGACCGAAAGCGGTGTGACTGTGCTCAAGTTCTATTTGCACATCTCCAAAGACGAGCAAAAACGCCGTTTTGAGGAACGTTTGACCAAACCGGAGAAGTTTTGGAAGTTCTCACGCGGTGACTTGGCCGTGCGCGCCAAGTGGGACGAATATATGGCCGCTTATGAGGACGCGCTCACTCGCTGCAATACGGACTACGCGCCCTGGCATATCGTGCCCGCCAACCATAAGTGGTATCGCAACCTGGTGCTCTCCAACACCATTGTCGCCGCGCTGGAGCGGCTGGATATGCGCTACCCGCCGCCGGAGCCGGGGATCGAGCAGATCACCATCCCGGACTAGCGCTGGGGACGCACAACGCGGCGCGGCGCGCGCCCCGTGTAGTAAGGCGTGGGGCGCGCGCCGCGCCGCTCTCGGCGGGCGGACGCTCGCGGCGGCTCAGTCGTCGCCGCTCTCGACGCGCCGCTTGAGCACCTCGCGCGGCTTGCTGCCACTTTCCGCCGGCCCGACGATACCTTCCGCTTCCATCATATCGATCAGTCGCGCCGCGCGCGTGTAGCCGATGCGCAAGCGCCGCTGCAAGAGCGAGATCGAAGCCTTGTTCAAGCGCTGCACCAGCTCGACCGCCTCCTCATAAAGTGCATCTTCGCTGCCGTTGCCGCTTTCTGCGCCCGCTTCTTCCCAGAGCACCGATTGCGACGCGGGGCCGCTGGCCGAGCGTGCAGAAGGCGCACCGTTGAGCCGCATTCGGTCAAAGTGGATCGAGCTGCGCGGTGAGGCAAGCGTCTCTCGTTTGCCGGTGGCGTCAGCGCGTTTGAGCATTTGCTCTTTCCAGTAGCGCGTGATCGCCACAATCTCATCGTCGGAAACGAAAACGCCCTGCATACGCAACGGAGCGGCAGCGTCCGGTGACTGGAAGAGCATATCCCCGCGCCCCAAGAGCTTCTCTGCCCCGGGCTGATCCAAGATCACGCGCGAGTCCACCGAAGAAACTACCGCAAAGGCAATGCGCGCGGGGAAGTTCGCTTTGATCAAGCCGGTGATGATGTCCACGCTGGGGCGCTGGGTGCTGATGATCAGATGGATGCCGGTGGCGCGCGCCATTTGCGCCAAACGCGCCAGCAGGCGCTCGGTTTCGTCCGGCGCTAACATCATCAGGTCGGCCAGCTCGTCTACCACCACCACATAGTAAGGCAACTTGTCGCCGCTTTCGCCCACTTTGCGGTTGTAGTCCAAGATGTTGCGCGCGGCGATGGCCGCGAATTTGCGATAGCGTTCTTCCATCTCGCGCTGTATCCATTGCAACACCCCGACGATACGCTCCAGCTCCACCACCACCGGAGCGACCAGGTGCGGAATGCCGTTGTAGCCGGTCAGCTCCACGCGCTTGGGGTCCACCATGATAAATTGCAAGTCTTCGGGTGAGTTTTGCAGCAGCAAACACGAGATGATCGCGTTGACACAAACGGACTTGCCGGAGCCGGTCGTGCCTGCGATCAGCAGGTGCGGCATAGCGGTGAGGTCGGCGGCAACAGGCGTGCCGTCTACGCTCAGCCCCAGCGCCAGGCGCAATTTGGAGTCAATGCGGTTGAACTCCGGCGACTCCATGATGTCATATAGCCCAACCAGCGAAACTTCATCGTTGGGAACTTCGATACCCACAAAACCCTTGCCCGGGACGGGGGCCTCGATGCGAATGGACTTGGCCGCCAGGGCCAGCGCGAGGTCGGCGTCTAGGCGGGCGATGGCGCTCACTTTGACGCGCGTCTTTTTGCCACCGCGCCCGATCACGTAGTCCGGCTCCACGCCGAATTGCGTGATCACCGGCCCGGGGTTCACCTCCACCACCTTCCCGGGCGCGCCAAAGCTGGCGAGGGTATCTTCGATAACGCGCGCTTTTTCCAGCAAGACCTCGTCGTTGATCCGCTGTTCGTCGCCCTGGCGCAACAGCTTTTTGAAGTCCGGCACTTCCCAATCCGGCGGGGCGCTGCGGGCGGAAGGATGCGCGCTTGCTGCTTCTGTGTTTTCAGCCTCAGGCCGTGCGGCTTTAGCGGGCGTGGAAGCCGTAATCGCGGAAGTGCCGCGCCCTTCTGTCGAGCGCCGACGCACAGGCGGAGAGGCGCGCTTTGGTGTGGCCGCGACTTTTTCCTCATCCGCATTTCTCGGCTGGCGTGGAGTTTGTGCCTTTGCGGACGGCTTGGCAGGCTGCGGGGAAGTGTCGGCGGCCTCCAACGGCAACGTCGGCGCATCAGCAGCAGATCGGGTCGCTTCGGCATCAGAGGACGCGGTGTCCTGCTTGGCAGAGACGGCCTTTTCTGCCGTTGCTTTTTCACGCGCGGGTGGCGCCGCCCCACGCCGACGAATGACGTCCGAACGGATGGCGCGGGATGGTGTGCTTGGCTCGGCGGGCGTTTTTGCCGCCGTCTCTGTTTGTTGCGCAGCGCGCCCTTTCACCA
>JALSSH010000061.1 GCA_026984385.1 Ardenticatenia bacterium
TGGGCGGGCGTGTGTTGGGCGTGCTGGATGTGCAAGCCGACCAAAGAGGCTTTTTCACCGAACAGGAACAGCGGGCGTTGGGTGTGCTCGGCGCGCAGATCGCCATCGCGGTCAACAATGCCCGTCTCTTTACCGAGCGCACGCAATTGTTGGAAGCCACCCGTCAGCTTGCCACCGAGATGCAGACGGTGGCCGAGGTCGGCGCGGAGATCGCGTCCTCGCTGGACGTGGAAAACTTGCTTTGGGACGTTTCCAATTTGGTGAAGGAGCGCTTTGGGCTATACCACGCGCATATCTACCTGTTGGACGAAGAAAGCGGCTCTTTGAACTTGGCCGCTGGCGCGGGGGACGCTGGGCGGCGCATGGTGGAGCAACATCACTACATCATGCTAGAACACCCGCGCAGCTTGGTGGCGCGCGCGGCCCGCGACCAAACGCTCGTTGTGGAAGACGACGTGACCCAAGCCGACGACTTTTTGCCCAACCCGCTCTTGCCGCGCACGCGCTCAGAAATGGCCATACCGTTGATCGTGGGCGGGCGTGTGTTGGGCGTGCTGGACGTGCAGGCGGACCGTAGATACTTCTTCACCGAGCAGGAACAGCAAGCGTTGGGCGTGCTCGGCGCGCAGATCGCCATCGCGGTCAACAATGCCCGTCTCTTTACCGAGCGCGAAACCTACCTACGCCAAACGCAGGTGCTCTACGAAACGGGGCGCGCGTTGGTGGCCGCTTCGGACTACGTCGAAGTTTTGCGCGCTGCTTCCGAATATCCGCTTTCTGTCGGGGCAGAAGGGAGCGCGTTGCAACTCTTTGAAGCTGACGAAACCGGAGAGCCGCAAGAGTTTGTGCTTGTGGCGCTCTTGATGCAACACGAAGATGGGCCGCAAATTGCCTCACCCGGGCAGCGCTTCTCCATTGATAGCCAACAGTCCGCGCTTGCGCGTATGTTGACTCACGAACTCGACGCGGTGTTCATCGAGGATGTGGATCGCGACGATCGGCTGGATGACGAAGCCTACGAAGTTCTCAAAGCCGGTGGGGTCGCTTCTGTGGTGTTCGTTCCTTTGCGCATCGCGGGCCGTGCTGTCGGCTTCCTATCCTACACGCGGTCTCAGACGCATAAATTCACCGAAGATGAACAACGCTTCTACCGCGCTATCGGCCCACAAGTTGCGGCAGTGGTGGAAACCCGTCGCTTGCTGGAAGAAGTGGAAAAGGCGCTGGTGGAAACCGCAAAGCTCTACAACATCAGCCGCCGCATCGTCACCTCTACCAACGAGCAAGAGCTGCTGGCGGCCATCTTCGACTCGCTGAAGTTGGAGGGCCTCAACCGCGCATTGCTCTTTACGCTCAACTCAGACGAAGAGGGCCACTTGCTTTCCGCGCGATTGATTGCCAACTGGCACAGCGGAGAGGGTAAGCCGCCCGTCCCGATCGGCACAACGCACGATCTCAGCGCACTGAGCAACGCACTGGGCGCGTTTACCGGCCAAAACCCCGTTTTCATCACCAATATCTACGAGGAATCAGGCATTCCTCAGCCCATTATTGACATCATGGCCGCCGAAAATGTGGTCAGCTTGGGCATCTACCCGCTTTGGGTAGGCGCACGACAGATTGGCGTGCTGTTGTTGGAAACAGAAGCCGAACGCGAATTCACCGAAGACGAAACCCGCCCATTGAGTATCCTCATGGGGCAGTTGGCGGTCGCGTTGGATAGCTTGCAATTGTTGGATCGCTCGCAGCGCCGCGCGACCGAGCTGGAAACGGTCGCCCAGGTGAGTGCTGAAGCCGCCCGCACGCTCGACCCCGAACAGTTGCTTTGGGACGTTTCTAATCTGACTAAGGAGCGCTTCGGGCTTTACCACGCCCATATTTACCTGATGGATGCCAACGGCGAGCGATTGGTGCTGGCCGCAGGCGCGGGGGATGAGGGGCGACAGATGGTCGAACGCGGCCACATGATCCCGCTCTTCCTAACGACGAGCTTGGTGGCGCGCGCCGCCCGTGAGCAAGAGCCGGTGGTGGTCAACGATGTGACACACGCGCCGGACTTCCTGCCGAACCCCTTGTTGCCGAAAACACACGCTGAGTTGGCCGTGCCGATGATTGTGGGCGATGAGGTGATCGGTGTGCTGGATGTGCAGTCCGACCAGGTCGGGCACTTCACCGAGCTGGACGTGCGCGTGCTGAGCACATTGGCCGCACAAATCGCCGTCTCGATCCAAAACGCGCGTTTGTACGCCGAACAGCTCCAAGTCGCCGACCAGTTGCGCGAGGTGGACCGCCTGAAGAGCGAGTTCCTCGCCAGCATGAGCCACGAGCTGCGTACCCCGCTCAACTCGATCATCGGCTATGCGGAAGTGCTGTTGGACGGCATAGACGGCGAACTGAACGATGATATGGAAGAGGATGTGACCGCCATCCACAGCAGCGGTAAGCACCTGCTCAACCTGATCAACGACATTTTGGACCTGGCGAAGATCGAGGCCGGCCAGATCGACATCGTGCCCGAGCCGCTAAAGCTACAGCCTCTGGTAAAAGACATCGTGCAGACGACGCGCGTTCTGCTCAAGAACAAGCCGGTAGAGCTGGTCGTAGACTTGCCCGACGATCTGCCGCTTATCTACGCCGACGCCTTGCGCGTGCGCCAGATTGTGGCAAACTTACTCAGCAACGCCAGCAAGTTTACCGAAGAAGGCACAATCACCATCGAGGCGCGCCCATTTGCTCAAGATTCTTCCCTGCTCCATATCCGCGTCATTGATACGGGGATCGGTATGACGCCGGAACAAGCGGCGGTGATCTTTGAGCGCTTCCGCCAAGTGGACCAATCCCACACACGCCGTGCCGGTGGCACGGGCTTGGGGTTGGCGATCACGCGGGAGCTTGTGCAAATGATGGGCGGTGAGATTTGGGTGGAAAGCGAGCCGGGCAAAGGCTCGGTCTTCAACTTCACGTTGCCTATTGTCCTAAGCGAAACCCGCGCGCAAAATTGAACACGCAGAGAGCAACGCACGTAGAACGGAAGCAACACATGATCAGCGAACACGCACAGGCAAAGGTATAAGCGATGGCTCGGTTGCTAACCTCTGTTGTCTGTTTGGATTGTGGGCACAGCATGGCCCCCAACCCGTTGCCGCTCACTTGCGAAAAGTGCGGCTCCGGTTGGCTAGAAGGGCGTTACGATTACGCTAAAACGAGCGAAACGTGGCGCGCTGAATTGGCGCAACGGCCCACTACGCTTTGGCGCTACGCGGAGCTTTTGCCGGTAGACGCCCAAAAGCCGATCGTGTCTTTCGGTGAGGGCTGGACGCCACTTACCAAAGCCGCGCGTTTGAGCCAAGAGCTGGAACACGACCGCATCTATATCAAAGACGAGCGCGTTTCGCCTACCAGCAGCTTTAAGGACCGGCAAGGAGCGCTGGCTATTTCCTACTTGGCGCAGCGCGGCATCAAAGAAGTTGTGATGGCCTCCACCGGCAACAAAGCGGCGGCTTACGCGGCGTTTTGTGCGCGTGCGGGCATCCGTCTGTGGATTTTCCTTACCAGCACCGTGCCCGCCGAAAAACTGCGCGAGCTGGCGCTTTACGGCGCGGAAGTGGTCAAGATTGCCGGCACGTATGACCAAGCCAAGCAGGTCGCCAAAGATTTCGCCGAGCGTCGCAAGCTCTTCTATGATGCGGGTGTACAATTTTTGCCTGCGCGTGAAGCCTTCAAAACCATCGCTTATGAGATCGCCGAGCAACTCGCACGCACCCAGCCGACCGAAAACGGCAAGTGGCGCGCGCCGGACTGGTACGTCCAGGCGGTCAGCGGCGGCATAGGGCTTTTGGGCACGTTGCGCGGCTTCCAAGAGCTGAAGGAAATGGGGCTGATCGACAAGCTGCCCAAGCTGGCCGTTGTGCAAGTGGAAGGCTGTGCCCCTATGGTCACGGCATGGCGCTTTAAGCAGGAGAAAGCCGAACCGGTTGTGCCGCACACACGCATCGCTGTTTTGGCGACAGGCGACCCGGGAAAATCGTATACCCGCTTGCGTCAGGCTTGCATAGAAAACGGCGGCACGATGATCTCCGTTTCAGACGGGGAGGCATTCCGCGCCATGCGGCGTATGGCGCGTGTGGAAGGGTATAGCATGGAGCCGGCGGCGGCGGTGGCCTTCGCCGGGCTGGAGAAACTGATCCACGACGGCGCGATCGGCAAAGACGAGACGGTGGTGGTTAATTGCTCCGGCCACACCTTCCCCGCCGAAAAGCACATCCTGGAAGACCAATACGTGCTGGACTTGGAGTTCAGCGGAGAAAGCGACGAAGCCAAAGGCAAAAAACGTCCGCAACCGGAAGAAGGCCTTAGCGCCGCGTTTGAGCGCTTGGAAGAACAAGTGACCACGGTGGTGGTCATTGACGACAACCCGCAAGACAGCCGTCTGATCCGTCGGTTGTTGCAGGCGCACAAAAACTACCGCATCTTTGAGATCAACAATCCGCTGGACGGGCTGGATGTGGTTAAGCAACGCAAGCCGGACTTGGTAGTGCTGGATTTGACCATGCCGGAGATGGACGGTTTTACGTTGCTGGAGTCTATGAAAAAAGACCCCGAAACCTCCAGAATTCCGGTGGTGGTGGTTTCTGCCAAAACTTTGACGCCCAACGACCGCGCGCGGTTAGAAAAGTACGCCGAATCGCTGTGGCAAAAAGGCGCTTTTAGCACGCGCGAGCTGGTGGCGCACGTGGTGCAAACGCTGGGCGGCGATTTGGACGAAACGCCTAAGGAATTGGCCGAGGCGAGCAAGGGCACGGTTGCCACCACGCCCAAAGAAGCTA
>JALSSH010000062.1 GCA_026984385.1 Ardenticatenia bacterium
AAAGGCTAGACATAGGCTGAGCTACTCCTGAGTTCGGGTGGGCAACGGGTAACACAAAGGCGCTCTGAGGCGCGCCGAAAAGACGCGCGAGCGCCCGAAAAGCCTTGCGGCTACGTTCAATAGGTCGGCTTGCCGCTGTGAGTGGCAGAACGCGGCTAGTCTGTGCTGCGGTGGAGCGCTTCCTTGACCCGTTCCAGGCGGCTTTTGCGCCGTTCACGTAAGGATTGCGCGTAAAAATACGCCGCGACCAGCCCGACCAAAAGCGCGACCACGCCGCCGATCAGATACGCCCAAACTTGCGCGTCCTGCTCTTCCAACGTCTTGAGCAATTCGCCGACCTGGTCTTCGGCATTTTTGAGCAACGTGCGGGTTTGTTCGGTAATCGGGGTGTTTTCGTCACTCATCGGCCTCTTCCTTTTCCGCTACAGGCAGGGGATGCTGCCAATGCCGTAATGTGCTTTCCCAACGAACCAGCGACGTATTAAGACGAATCAACGGTTGGGCCACATGCGGCGCCAGTTGTTCGGTCGTTGTGGCGAGCTGCGCAGAAAGCCGCCGTGCAAAGCGCATCGGCGCGCCCGTCCGCCGATAGCTCCACCCGCTCAGATACGCCAGGGCAGCCAGCAAGAAGTAGGGGACGATGCACAACACGGCCATCGGCAAAGCGATAAACGCGGTTGCCACGACGCCCATCAGAACGGTAACTTGTTTGCTTTCCAGCGCCCCACTCGCCACGCCGACGACCAACGCCACGCAAAGCGCAACCAACCCGATGAGCGGCAACACCATCGGGGCGATGATCTTAAGTTTGACCGCCCGCCGATGGGCGCGCACCGGATCGTCTTGTGGCAATGGCGCACTGCTCATACTAGGCCCTCCCGCTCTCATTCTAGCACGGAACGAGCGATCCACCAACGCCACGCACTCTCGGTTTTCGGGATGCGCCCGGCTGTTGAGCTTTGGCGGTCGGAAGGCGTGTTTTTGTGGCGGAGATGAGAAAAGCGCCCTTTTTTATATTCTATGAGGGCAAGACTCGTGCGAATTCGTTACACTGGGGCGCGTAAACGCAAACATCGCTCGGAGGCAAACTTACATGAATTTTGACGCGGTAACGATGATGGCGCTGGTAGACGAGCTGCGGGATACATTGCGGGGTGGACGTGTGCAAGATAGCGTCCAGATCGACGCGGCCACCTTCGGGCTGGAAGTTTACGCCGCGCGCCAACGCCACTATCTGCTGCTCAGTGCGGATCAACGTTGGCCGCGCTTGTATCTCTCTTCGCAAAAGTTGCGGCGTGGCGTGCCGACCCCCTCGCCGTTAGGTTTGCTGTTGCGCCGCTATGTGGAAGGGGCACGGATTGAGCGCATCGCTCAGCCGCTTTGGGAGCGTGTGCTCACGCTGGAGCTAGACGGCCCGGAGGGCGTCTTTTCGCTGATCTGTGAGCCGATGGAGCGGCGCGCTAATGTGCTCTTGGTGCGCGACGACGGGGTGATCGTGGATTGTGCGCGCAGGGTCGGCGCGGCGGAAAACCGCGTGCGTCAGAGCTTGCCCGGGCGCCCTTATGTACCCCCGCCTCCGCAAAAACTCAAGCGCGACCCCTTCACACTGACGCCGAGCTTGCTGGCAGATATGCTAGACGGCGCGCCAGGAGAACGCACACGCCAACTCTTGACGCGGCGTTTGCTTGGATTTAGCCCGCAGCTCGCCAAAGAAATCACGTACCGCGCAACTGGCGGGGTCAACACCAAAGCCGCCGACACGCGCGCTCGCGCACTTTTCGAGGCGATCCAAGAGTTCTTGGGACGGGTGGAAGCGCACGCCTGGCAAGCGGGGGTTGTGGTGGGCGAAAGCGGGCTAGTGGAGGCGTTTTCCGTCTATCCGCTCACCTATCTGGGGGGCTGGCAGCCGGTGGCAAGCGTCAGCGCTGCGCTAGAACGCTATTACGGCGCAATTGTGGGCGAAGATGCCTATGACGCGGCCAAGAAGCCTATCCAGGCCGTGCTGGAAGAAGCCAAAACGCGCGTGCACAAGCGCCTGGAAGCGTTGCGCAAGTCGTTGGCCGACGAGTCGGAGTTGGAACGGCTGCGCAAAAGTGGAGAGTTGCTGCTGGCGTACCAATACAGTGTCCGGCCCGGGCAAACGGCGCTCAGCGCACAGTACGACTTTGACGAGCCGCCGCTAGAAATTCCGCTGGACCCCACACTTTCAGCATTGGAAAACGCCAAGCGCTATTTTGCACGCTATGAAAAAGCCAAACGCGCCCGTGCGCATGTGCCGGAGCTTGTCTCGACAGCCGAAGGTGAGTTGGCCTATTTGGAGCAATTGGAAACCGACTTGGCTTTGGCAAGCAGTTGGCCGGAGATCGCGGAAGTGCAAGAAGCGCTCCAGCAAAACGGTTATTGGCGCGGCACGCACACCTTCGGGCCGCGTGGCGGCAAAAGCGCTCCGCTGCGCGTCGTCACGGAAGAGGGGTACGTGATCTGGGTGGGGCGCAACGCTCGTCAAAACGACCTGGTGACGTTTAAGAAAGGGCAGGCTCACGATTGGTGGCTGCACGCGCGGGGAGTTCCCGGGGCGCATGTGATTGTCAGGGCCGAGGGGGGTCATGTGCCGGAGCACGTGTTATTGCGGGCGGCGGCGCTGGCCGCGTACTACAGCCGCGCGCGGGACGAAACGCGCGTGTCGGTGGACATTACGCGGCGAAAATATGTGCGCAAGATTAAGGGAGGCAAGCCCGGGATGGTAACGTATCGCAACGAGCGCACGGTGGAAGTGCAACCCGCGTCGGAATGAGCAAGGGGACGGCTCAGCGTTCGGCGGCCAACGTGGCGGTATCCGGTGCGGAAAACGGCAATTGTACTGTAAAGATCGTTCCTTCGCCGAGTTTGCTTGCCACTTGGATTGTGCCGCCATGTGCTTCCACAATCTGCTTGGTGATCGCCAACCCCAGCCCCATACCGGAGCGGCGGTTGCTTTCGCGGCTTTTGTCCACTTGGTAGAAACGCTCGAAGATGCGCGGCAAGTCTTGTGGCGGGATACCTTCGCCGCTGTCTTCCACCACCACCACGATCCCATATGCGTCAGCGTCAGCATACAACGTGACGTTTCCCCCTTCTGGGGTGTGTTTGACCGCGTTATCCAGCAAATTGGTAAAAACTTGGGCCAGGCGGTCGCCGTCGCCCGGGATGCGCGGCAGATCGGGGGGCACATGGAGCGCCAAGTGGACGCCTTTTTCCTGGGCTTTGACCTGCAAACTTTCGCCGACGACTTGCAAGATTTCGCCCAGCTCAACGGCGTGCTGGCGCATCGTCATCCGGTCCGCTTCGATGCGCGCCAAGTCTAACAACGACTCCACCATGCGATGCAAACGGGCGGCCTCGTCGTGGATGATCTGAGCGGCACGGCGTGCCGCTTCCGGGTCGGCGGCGACGCCTTCGGCGATAGCCTGCGAAAAGCCTTGAATGCTGGTTAGCGGCGTGCGCAGGTCATGGGAGACATTGGCGAGGAAGTCTTGCTGAGCTTGCTGGGTGGCGGCGACGCGGTCGGCCATGTAGTTAAAGGTGCGCGCCAGGGTGCGCACCTCTTTGGGGCCTTCGATGGGCACGCGCTGGCGATAGTAGCCGCGCGCGATACGCTGCGCTGCCTCGCTGATACGTTGCAACGGGCGCGCGACCGAGGCCGAAACCAGCACGGAAAGCCCCAACGCGATCCCAAGCCCGATGACGCCCGCTTGGGCCAGCGGGAGAAAAAACGCCCGCCCGAACAAGCGCATCACCTCTTGGAAGGTCTTTTGCGGCACAGGTGCGGCCACCATCAGCAGGAGCGAGTCCGGACGCATTTCGGTTAGGGGACGCAGCGGTTGGGCTACGGAAAGCCACTGCCCACCGTCCGGGTTTTGGAAACGGCCCCGAAAAAGCGTGCCCGGAATACGCAAGCGGCTGGGCGGCAAAAGGGGCGTGCGCTCGGTTTCCGTCAGGTGGTCACCGTAGCCATAGGCAGCAGTAGTATCAAAGATCACCCGCCCGTCGTTGGTCAAAAGCAAAATGCGCGTACCGCGTGCTTCGGCTTCGGCGCGCAAAGTTTCGGCCAGCCGCGCTTCCATCTCGCGCCCGATGTTGTTTTGCGCAGAAGCGCCACCGGCGGCTTCCCCCAGCCGTGTTTCCACACGGGCCAGGCTGATCAAGCGCACGTCTAAGAGCGTGCCGGTCAACTCGTTGATCAGATCGTCGGTGGGCAAGGGGCGTGTGGCCGTGAAGAAAAACAACACAAAGCCGATCAGCAATAGCATGGTCAGCAAAATGACAACGTAGGAAGCAAGTAGGCGGGCGCGCAAGGTCTCAAACATCCTGAGTAATGGCCGTTTCTACGCTCAGCGTAAACGAAAAGTGCGAAGCGGGCGTTAGGCGGATGTAAAAAATCAGCCCGCGACGAGCTTGTACCCCACGCCCCAGACCGTTTCGATCTCGGCGGTGCAGCCGGCCAACTTGTTGCGCAAATGCGCGATATGCACGTCCACCGTGCGCGTCTGGCCGTAGAAGTCAAAGCCCCAGACGATATCCAACAGTTTTTCGCGGCTGAGCACCAAGCCTTGATTTTCCACCAGCGCCAAGAGCAAGTCGAACTCCTTGGCGCGCAAAGGCACTAAGCGTCCGTCTACGCGCGCTTCACGGCGGGCAGGGTCTACGGTCAGGTTGCCGACGCGCAAAACGTCACTGGAAGCCGTAGAGCGGCGCGGCTCGGTGCGGCGCAAGATGGCCTTGACCCGTGCGACCAACTCACGGGGGTTAAAGGGTTTGGTCAGGTAATCGTCCGC
>JALSSH010000063.1 GCA_026984385.1 Ardenticatenia bacterium
AGCCGACTACACCTTCCCGGCCGACGGCAACCACACGATCATCGTGGAGATGTTCGACGCGGTCGGTGACGCTACGATCATTGCCACATGGGCGGTAGCGGTCGGCACGTTGCCCACGCCCACCCCCACATACGTCGGCGCTCCCTGGTACGCGGAGTTTTTCAACGGGCTAGACCTGGCCGGAGCGCCCATCTTCGTCACCACCTACCCACCGAGCGGGCTTAACCAAAATTGGGGCCAGAACAGTCCGGGAGGCAGCGTGCCCGCCGACAACTTCTCGGCGCGCTTTGTGCGCACGCTCAACGTGCCCGCCGACTTGCCTCAAGGCGTTTACACCTTTTACGCGCGCGCAGACGATAACTTCCGCTTTTTGATTGATTCCACCACCATTTTTGACTACTGGGACACCTTCGCAGCAGGTGAGCTGTATAGTTCGCAGGTGACGTTGCTCAACGGGCCGCACACGTTGCGCTTTGAGTACCGTGAACGGGAGGTGGACGCCTCGCTCTTCCTGACATGGGACCCACCGAACGCTCAAGACCCTGTGCTGCTTCCGAATGGGAGCACCGGCGGCGGGGGCACGCCGACGGGCATTACGGCGACGGTGAACGTCTATTCGCTGAACTTCCGCGCCGCGCCCAGCACTGAGGCGCAAATCCTGCGCAAGCTGAGCCAAGGCAGCACCTATCCCGCCACCGGACGCACCGGCGACAACCAATGGGTACAGCTCAACGTGGAGGGCACCAGTGGCTGGGTCTATGCGCAATACGTAACGCTCAGCGGAGACATCAACACGCTACCGGTTGTGGAGGGAGGCGGGGGCGGCCCACAACCCACCCCCCAGCTCCAACCGATCGGCGTGCGCGGGAAGGTGATGGGGAATTTGCGCATCCGCGCCCAACCCACCACCCGCTCAGCACAAATCGGGCTGATGCCCTGGGGCACAGTGGTTGACTTGCTGGGCAAAAACAGCGGCCAAACATGGTATCTGGTGAAGTACGGGGACATTGTGGGCTGGTCGTATGCGCCGTGGATTCGTATTGTGGAGGGTTCGGTTGACCAACTGCCGTATGCAGACGGCACACAGCCGAGCGTCCAACCTCCGCCGCCCAGTGAGGGCATCATCGCGCAAGCCTACGGCAACATGCGCATCCGTAGTGGCCCGGGCTTCGGGTACCCCAAGATCGGCAAAGCCATTTGGGGGTCGCGAGTCCAAGTTTTGGCGCGCAGCAGCAACGGGCTGTGGTACAAGATCAAGCATGGAGACGTGATCGGGTGGTCGTATGCGGCGTGGTATCGTGTGGTGCAAGGCGACCCCAACGACATCCCGATCAGCGACCAATAACGCGCATCACAGCACAAACCACACACGGGCGAGGGTCTCGGCTCTCGCCCGTTTTGTGTTCAGGGGCGAACAGCGTGGGCGATATAGTGCGTGGGAGCGTCCTCTACCCAACACTGCACATAGCCGCTCCGGTCAAAAAGTTGGTGCATCTCCGCCGCCGTCGGCAACACATCGTCGGCCACCGGCGGCCCGATGCGCTGATGCACCGCGTTGACCTGCTCACGCGAAAGGTGGTGCAAGATCAGCAGCCGACCGCCCGAGCGCAACACGCGCCGCACTTCGCGCAACGCATGGGGCTTGTTTTGGAAGTGGGGAAAGCTGTTGTGGCAGATGACCAGATCGAAGCCGCAACGTTCGTTTGCCGAGGGAAAAGGCAAATGCTGAACGTCGGCTTGCGCTAGGTGCGCGGCGGCATTGCGCCGACGGGCACGCACGAGCATCGCGTGTGCCAGGTCGAGCGAAACCAGGCGCGCCGAGGGCGCATAGTGGCGCAGATGCGAAATACAAGCGCCCGTGCCCGTGCCCAGTTCCAAAATCAGATGGGCGGCGCGCAACGGCTCGGCGAAAGGCAAGAGTAGACGACGTAGGCGAGCGTCAAGATCGGGCGGGGCGTGCTCGTCCCACGTGGCAGCGTGTGCCTCAAAATGGGCGCGGATGGGGTCGGCGATCATTAATGCTCCGTTCCACAGCAACCGGCCAAATACGCGCCCATTGTACACCGCCACGCGGGATTAGAACGGGTCATTCGGCACATCTGACGGTGCGGGAACGCCTAAAACGGCGCACAATATGGGACGTGAGGCCCACGTAGCGCTACATGGTTTTCCCCGCTTTACGGACGGGCGCGCACCGGATTGCTCAACACGCCGATCCCTTCCACTTCCACACGCACAGTGTCGCCCGGGCGCAACGGCCCCACGCCTTCCGGCGTGCCGGTCAGGATCACGTCTCCCGGCTCCAAGGTCATAATTTCACTGATGAACGCCACCAGAGTAGGCACGTCAAAGACCATCAGCGAGGTGCGGCTTTTTTGGCGCAGCTCTTCATTGACCCAAGCCCGCAGCATCAGATCGGAGGGATTTAGATCGGTGACAATCCAGGGGCCGAGAGGGCAAAAGGTGTCGAACCCCTTGGCCCGCCCCCACTGTCCATCTTTCCGTTGAAAGTCCCGCGCGCTCACATCGTTCGCGCAAGTGTAGCCCAGCACATACTCCAACGCTTCCTCCGAGCGCACGCGGCGCGCGCGTCGCCCGATCACAACCGCAAGCTCAACCTCGTGCTCCACCTGAGAGCTGCTCGGCGGCAACTCGATCGCCGCGCCTGCGCCGATGAGCGCGCTGGGCGGTTTGAGGAACAACATCGGCTCGACGGGCACGTCCGCGCCGTGTTCTGCCGCATGAGCGGCATAGTTACGCCCGACACAAACGATCTTGCTGGGGACGGTGGGGGGCAACAAAGACGCTTCGCGCAAAGGCATCAAAACCTCTTCGGGGTGCAACGTTTCAGCAAAGGGATCGGCGCAGGCGTGGATTGTTTCTCCCACCACCATCCCGGGGCGTGGGCCTTTTGGGGTTTGGATTCGGACCAAACGTGTCACTGGGATGCTCCGTTTCATATCTACGCAGGGCCATTGCAACCAGGCCAGAGCATACCGCTAGACAATTCTCCCGCCAAGTCCCTCCAACTGGCCGCGGCCCCCTGTGGACAGCCGAACGGGGACAGTGGCGAATGATCAAGGTGGGGGCGATGGCGTTGGGGCGGCCAGGGCATTTTTTGAAACGATCGTCTGCGGCTTTAGGGAATGCGGTCAGAAGCCGCCAACACGTCCGGCTGGCGGAGATATTGCTCGCGCACAGGCGCTGTGGCGCGGTACGCATCCGGTGACATTTGCCCCCAAAAATCGCGCGGAGTGGCGATCCGCCCGCTCATGTGAGCACAATAGGCTTGCAACCAAGCGAAAAAAACCTCGTCCCCCAAGGTCAAGCGCAAATCAGCCAACATCTGCGCACCGCGCAAATACACCGCGTTGATATACGGACGGGCGCTCTGGAAATCATAAACGGTCGCGTCTACGTTGCCCGATGGCTCATAGGCGATGATGCGGAAATTGCCCCACCAAGGGAGCAGCTCCGGATAGTAACGCTCAAAGAAAAGTGCCTCGCTGTAGGTTGCCAGGGCTTCGTCCAAATAGGGGGCGTGCCCCTGGTCGTTGCCCACCAGCGCATACCACCATTGATGCGCGACCTCATGCGCGGTGATAATCGTCAGCCAGTCGTCCGGCGTGCCGCTCCAAAGCCGAAACCATGCCTCGCTGACAAACACCAAGCCGCTAAATTCCATCCCATCCGGAAAATCTCCCATCACCACGACTAATCGCGTGTAGGGGTACGGGCCGTAAAGCTCGCTGTAGAGCGCCAGGGCATCGGCAGCGGTTTGCAAGGCGTGGCGTGGAGCTTCGGGGATTTTCACCGCCGGATCGTCGAGATAGTACAACATCACGCGCACCCCGTCGGCGGTCGTGGTGAGCGTGTGAAAATCCGGCGAAAGCGAAAGCGCGATCTCGCGTCCGCCTTCTAAGGAGAACTCCCACACGTCGCGCTCCGGACGGGCGACTTGCCCTGCGCCGGCAACACGTAACCCCGCTGGTGCGTTGCGCACCCGCAGCCGCACAAAAAAATCTCCCTCGGCCAGCTCAAAGTGCTCGCCGACGTGGTGCGGCGTGGGGGATTGCCAACCCGCGACGGGATCGTAAGCCGCCACAAGCGGAAACCACATGCCCAAATTAACCTGGCGCGCGCTGTAGCCCCAATAACCCAAGTGTCCGTAGTGATAACCGTTTTGGATTTGGGGGATGGTCAGAGTGTAGCGTAACACGATCTGCACCGAAGCGGCGGGGTCGAGTGGCTGCAGCAGTGGCACAACCAAGCGCGTACTTTCCAGCGCGTAGTTGCGCACCGGACGTCCGCCGTTGCGCACTTCAGCAAGCGCAAAGATGTTCGGTTCGCGCGCCGGCTCCACGTCAAAAACCACACTCGCCAGCGTGTGTGCGGTGGTGTTGGTGTAACGCACGCGCTGCTCCACCTGCAAAGTGTGCGTCTCCCAGTCCAACGAGGCGTCCAGCTCATAGTGCGGGATGTCACCACATGCCGCGTCTCCGCATCCCGAAGGCACGACGGAGGTGGTGGGAAGCGCAGGGAGCGACGTACTGGTGATGGCCGCTAGGACGCGCGTAGGGAACGTGCGCGTAGGGGCGCCGAGCATCTGCGGCTCTGGCGCGCACCCACTCAGCAGCCACAACGCCACGATTCCCAAAAAAACGTCTCGAAAGCGCATCGGTTTCCGTCCCTCTATCTGTTGGCCCCATCCCATTGTAGCGTGTTGGGCGGTGCGGAGCACATGACGAGCGAGGGCGTTTTTCCCACGCTCACCCTGCGACACAGGTTTGTGCATTTCGGGTT
>JALSSH010000064.1 GCA_026984385.1 Ardenticatenia bacterium
GCTCGCCAAGATCGCCTCCGGGCGGGTTAGCGCGTCCAGCTCTTGGAAAATCTCCAGCTTCAGCGCGCGTCGCTCGCTGACCGCCTCGATCACCATATCCGCCTCGGCGACGGCGTCCAGCGCCAGGGCCGTGCTGAGGTTTTCCAGCGCCGCTTGATACGCCGCTTCGTCCAAGCGCCCCTTGCGGCGGAGCTTTTCCAAGCTGCGCGTGATCTTTTCCAACGCGCGCTCCAGCAACTCTTGGGAAATATCCACCAGCGTCACGCGATAGCCGTGCATCGCGCACACTTGGGCGATGCCGTGCCCCATCGTGCCCGCGCCGACCACGCCGATCGTTTCTATCGCTTCCACTTGCACCGTAAACACTCCTTGGCTAAAGCATATTTTGGGGGAGGCTCAGCACACCAGCGCGCGCATCTCCTCGATGCGCGGATGGTCTGCATAGTAGCCGTGATAGCGCGACGGCAACAGCGCCGCAATCGCGCACATGATGCGCTCGGTGTACTCTTCTAACTGCGCGCCCTTCGCGCGACCGGTGGGCAGGCGAAACGGCTTGCCGTAGCGCACGGTCACCTTGGGGCGCGGATGCTTGAGCACTCTTTCTGTGCCCCAAACGCCCACCGGCACAATCAGCACGTCCGCGCGCGTGGCGATAAACGCCGCGCCCGCGCGCCCCTGGATCAATTGCGCGCTGCGGCTGCGCGTGCCTTCCGGCGCCATTGCCAGCGCCGCCCCGCCCTTCAGCACCGCGATCGCGTCACGGAGCGCGCTTAAGTCCGGCGAAAACTGCTCGACCCAGATCACCGAGTAGAGGCTGAAGAGCGGCTCTAGACGCGAGCCTTTGTACTTTTTGGCCGCCATGCCCACCGTGCCTTCCGGCGTGGGCAAATGCACGGCGGGGATGTCAAAAAAGCTCATGTGGTTGGAAACGAGTAAAAACGGCGGCTCGGGCATATTTTCCGCGCCGAGCACCTCATAGCGGCTGAGCACACGCATCAATAGCCGCGTGAGCGGACGCGCCCAGCGGGATTCATGCGTGGCGGGCCAGTTGGCGGGGCGGGTCCAAGTGTGGGTCGTGGGCATGGGTAAAACCTCCTGCGGATACGCCGCCAGCATACCGCAGCTAGGCGCAGGGGGCAATGGCAAGTGGTGTTGGTGGGCGCGTAAGGGCGGCGGCGCAGACCGCCGCCCACGCAGATACGCTCAGTTTGCGCACGCTTCGAGCACGCGCCGCAACAGCCCTTCGGCCTGCTCCAAGCGCGTGCGTGCCTCTTGCGCACTCACGCCGCAACGCGCCATCACAATAGCGGGCTTGGCGCGCCAGTCGGTTTGTTCCAACAGCCGCTGTGCCTTCTCTTCGTCCACACCCGCGATCTGCGCGACCACGCGGCGCGCACGTTGGCGCAGCTTCTGGTTGGAAGCGACCACATCCACCATCAGATTTCCGTACACCTTGCCCAGACGGATCATGGTGGCGGTGCTGAGCATATTGAAGATCATCTTCTGGGCCGTGCCCGCCTTCAGCCGCGTTGAGCCTGCGATGACTTCGGGGCCGGTGATGGCGGCGATTTGCACCTGCGCCAGCTCTAAGATGGGGGCGGGTTGGTTGCAGGTGATGGCAATCGTGGCCGCGCCAAGCTCGTTGGCGGCTTTCAGTGCGCCGATCACGTAGGGGGTGCGCCCGCTGGCCGCCACGCCGACCACCACGTCGCGGGAGGTGGCGCGCGCCTTCAATTCGGCATATCCGGCGTCGCGGTCGTCTTCTGCGCCTTCGACCGCGTGGACAAAAGCGGCCTCACCACCGGCCATCAACGTTTGCACCAAATCGGGCGGCGTGCCGAAAGTGGGTTGCCACTCGACCGCATCTTGCAACGCGATCCGCCCGCTGGACCCCGCGCCGACGTAAAAGACCCGCCCGCCGCCGCGTATACGCTCGGCCATCAGCTCAACGGCCTGGGCAATGGCGGGCAACACTCGACGCACCGCCTCGGCGACTCGTGCGTCTTCCTCGTTGATCACGCGCAGCATATCCAGCGTCGAAAGCTGGTCAATGTTGGCGGTGCGTGGATTGGACTGTTCGGTGAGCATAAAAAATCTCCTCTGGTGATGCGTTACGAATTGGCGGCGCGTGTGCCCAAAGCCAGCAATGCCGCGCCGACCGCAGGGGTATAACGTGGCTGGGGCCGTTCGTCCAGCCCCAAATTGGCGCACAAACACGCACTTAACGGATTCGGCGCGCGCAGCAAGCCGCCGGCGAAAGCAATCGGCGGCTTGCGCAGCGCCAGGCGGCGGATGACGGTGTGCGCCAGCGCGGTGAGCGTGTCGCAGGCTTCGGCGATCAGCTTGCCCGCCACGTGGTCGCCCTCGGCGGCGGCTTGGAGCACCAGCGGGGCCAGTGCCGCGATCTCGCGGGTGCGGGGTGTTTCGGCGCGATAGAGCCAAAGCACCAGGTCACGCGGGCGCTCTAGCTTCAGCGCGCCGAGCAGTTGCTCGGTGAGCGCGGTCGGTGGCCCTTGGCCGTCGTCCGCGTGCACCACCGCGCGCAACCCGCGCATCCCCAGCCAATAGCCGCTGCCCGCGTCGTCTAACAAGTAGCCCCAGCCGCCGACCAGCGCCGCTTCCCCTGCCGCGTTCACGCCGTAGGCCAGGCTTCCTGTGCCTGCCAGCACAAGCACCCCCAGTCTGCGCCCCAGCGCGCCGACCAGCGCGATTTCAAAATCCGAGCTGGGCACAACCTGCGCGCGCGGCAACACACCTCGGGCCACCTGGCGCAGCCAGTCCGCCGCGTCGTAATGGTAAATGGAAGCGCCCGCAATGCCCAGCCCCACCGCCTCGACCGCTTCCGCCGGCAGAGCAGCGGCGGCCAGCGCGGCGCGCATGGCGGTTTGGATGTTGCGCTCCGCTTGTTCCAGGCCGACCACGCCCGGATTGGCGGTCGAGCCGTGCCCTTCGCCCAAAACCTCCAGCGACGGGGTGCAGATCACCGCACGGACACCGCTCCCGCCGCCGTCAACGCCCATAACGTAGCGTGTGCTCATTCCCCCTCCCCGCACCAGGTGCGGCGCAACAGCGCGGCGTAGTTTGCCCCGGGCGTGATCTGGCCGAGCACGGTAGGGTGCGTCGCGCCGGTGAGCGCGGGCAGTGTCCCGACGCGCCCGTGCCATGTTTCATACGCCAGCAGCGCGAAAACCAACGCCTCCTTGAAGTCGCTATCCAAGCCGAGCGCCTCGTGCGTGTGTACGATAGCCGTAGACAAGCGCGCGCGCAACATCGCCAGCAGCGTCGGGTTACGCGCTCCCCCGCCGCCGACGATCACCTCGTGCACAGGGGCGGGCGCGAAACGGCGGTAGGCGTCTGCGATGCTCGCGGCGGTGAGCGCGGTCAGCGTGGCGACGATGTCCTCCCTGCTCAGCCCGCGCGCGTGGCCTTCGCGCACCAACGCGGCGGCCATTTCCGCGCCGAAAAGCTCGCGTCCGGTGGTTTTGGGCGGCGTGCGCGCGAAGTAGGGGTGCGCCAGCAACTCGGCGAGCCACGCCTCGTCCACCTGACCGCGCGCGGCGATCTCCCCATCGCGGTCGTAGGACTGCACGCCTTCGGTCAGCGCGCGCACCGCCTCATCGATCAGTGCGTTGCCCGGGCCGGTGTCGAAGGCCAGAGGTGGGGTGCGATCGTCGTTAAGCGGGGGAAGAAACGTGACGTTACCCATGCCGCCGATATTTTGCACCGCGCGCCAATGCTCCGCGTGGCGCAACAACAGCCAATCCGCGTAGGCGGTGAGCGGCGCGCCTTGCCCACCGGCGGCGATGTCACGCGGGCGGAAGTTGCTCACGGTGGTGATGCCCGTGCGCTCGGCGATGATGGCCGCCTCGCCGATCTGCAACGTGGCGGTAGCGCGTCCGTCCGGTTGCACCATGTGCCAAACCGTCTGGCCGTGCGAGCCGATCAAAGCGACTTCGGCGGGCGAACATTGTGCCGCGTTCAGCAACGCGCGCACCGCCTCGGCGAAACGCTCGCCCAGGTCCGCGTTGAGCTGGCAGAGCGCGTCCACGCGGCTGTGCGCGGGTAAACAGGCGTCCAAGATGCGGCGCTGGGTGTCCGCATCGTAGGGAAAGGTGCGCGCGTGCACAATGCGCGCTTGGAGTTGGGGCGGCGCACCGTCGATCTCGCACAGAGCCGCGTCGATCCCGTCCGCTGATGTGCCGGACATCAAGCCGATCACAAGCATCATCCCATCCTCTCGGTAGTGAGCGCGGGGGCGCTGCCCCCGCACCCCCGCAAGGGGCGTTTTCGCCCCTTGACCCCGCCGCGCGAACGCTGACGCGTTCGGCGCGGCATGATAAGTGCGGAACGCGGGCGGTCGGCGAACGGTCGCCGCCGCTGAACGTCCGCCGTCGAGTGGGCGCGCCGCCTAGCCGCGCTCTGCGCGGCTAGGCGGCGCGCCCAACGGCCCACTCGCCGCAAATGTCCCCCCACCCCGCTCCGCGAGCCGTGCTGCGCGCGGCTCGCGGGGGGTGCAGGGGACGGCGTCCCCTGCTGGGGGCACGGGGGCAAAGCCCCCGCCCCGCCTCGCGCGCCCTCATGCGCCGTCCACGATCTCCGCGATCCGCGTGTGCAGCGCCTGTCGGAAAGCGCGAATGCCTTCCGGGCGACGCCCGTAGTAAACGCGGTTGGTCAGTGCAGCCACCACCAACGCGCGGCGCGGATCGCACCACAGCGACGTGCCGGTAAAGCCGGTGTGCCCGAAACTTTCCGCGCTGAAGCGT
>JALSSH010000065.1 GCA_026984385.1 Ardenticatenia bacterium
TACGGTTTTCGGGCAACAGGTGGGGCTTGTGCCGTATAAGGGGCAGGTGCTCAACCAGCTCGCGAATTGGTGGTTTGAGCACACCGCCGATATTTTGCCCAACCACGTGATCGACGTGCCCGACCCGAACGTGACGATCGCGCTCATGGCAACACCTTTGCCGATTGTGGTGGTGGTGCGCGGCTACCTCAGCGGCGTGACGGCTGCCAGCTTGTGGGGGCAATATAAAGCCGGTCAGCGCATCATTGACGGCGTGGAGTTTCCTGATGGGCTGCGCAAAAATCAGGAACTGCCACATCCTATCGTCACGGCGGCGACTAAACGCTTTGGCCGTGTGCACGAACGCCCATTGACCCACGCCGAGGTGATGCGCTTGGGCGTGCATCCGGCACTGTGGGAGCGTATTCAGGAAGCGGCTTTGCAGCTTTTTTTGCGCGGACGGCAATTGTGCTCGCTGGCGGATTTGATCTTGGTGGATAGCCAATACGAGTTCGGCTTGGACCTCAACGGCGATCTGTTGCTGATTGACGAGCTGCACACGCCCGACAGCAGCCGCCTTTGGCGTGCGGCGACTTATGCCGAGCGGATGTGGGCAGGGCTGGAGCCGGAACACTTCGACCGCGAATTTGTACGCTTGGGGTATCGTGCGCAAGGCTATCGGGAAGGAGACACGTTGCCGCCGCTCAGCGCCGATTTGATCGTGGCGATCAGTCGGCGTTATCAGCGCGTCTATGAACGGGTGACCGGGCACGCTTTTGTGCCCGCGAGCTATCCGGCGCAAAAACGGATCGCGGTTGCTTTGCGTTACGCGCAGGTGGTAGGATAAGCGCCACACGCAGGGAAAAGCGTGCGGTCGGGGGCGCTTTGGGCGCGCCGCCCGTGCGCTTTCAGCGCACCACGCGCGGCTCTGCCGCGCGTCAGCCGCGCGCAGCGCGGCTAGGCGGCGCGCCCACACCGGCGGACGCGCAGAACTGCTTCGGGGAATTTGGCACAGCCACGTACACAGGAGCACCGTCCCATGACGCACGTGCTGATTGTCGGCGGAGGCGGGCGTGAGCACGCGCTCGCCTGGAAGCTGGCCCAATCTCCGCGCATCACGCGGCTGAGCGTGGCCCCGGGCAACGCGGGTACGGCCTCGCTCCCTCGCACGCGCAACGTGGATATTGACGCCACCGACGTGGTGAGCCTGCTGGACTACGCGGAGAGCGCCGACGTTGACTTGACCGTGATCGGTCCGGAAGAGCCGCTCGCGCACGGCTTGGCGGATCAGTTCGAGGCGGTGGGCTTGCGTGTGTTCGGCCCGTTGCGCCGCGCTGCGCTGATCGAAACGTCCAAGAGCCACGCCAAGGCCTTGATGCGTCGTTGGGGTGTGCCGACCGCGCCGTATGAGGTTTTCACCGCGCTGGACGCCGCGATGGAGTACGTGATGACCCATCCGGTGCGCGAGCTGGTGATCAAGGCGGACGGCTTGGCGCGCGGCAAGGGTGTTTTTCTGCCCCAGGGTGAGGCGGACGCCGAGGGCATTTTGCGCGCCTTGTTGGAGCGCAACGCCCTGGGCGCGGCGGGGCACAAAGTGTTGATCGAGCGGCGTTTGCGTGGGCCGGAAGTTTCGGTGATGGCTTTTTGCGACGGCCTGCATCTTGCGCCGATCCCTGCGGCGTGCGACTACAAACGGCTTTACGACGGCGGCGAAGGCCCGAACACCGGCGGCATGGGCGGCTATGCGCCGGCGCTTCCTATGACTCAGCAACAGGCGATTATAGAGACGATCCTGGCGCCGGTGGTGGCGGGCTTGGCCGAGGCAGGCACGCCGTTTCGCGGAGTGCTTTACGCGGGCGTGATGCTCACCGACGACGGCCCGTTGGCGTTGGAGCTAAATGTGCGCTTTGGCGACCCGGGCGCGCAGGTGGTGCTGCCCTTGCTGGAAACCGACCTGCTGGACGTGATCGAGGCGTGCATAGAGGGCACGCTCGGGGCGCTGGAGGTGCGTTGGCGGCGCGGGACGGCGGTGGCCGTTGAGCTGGTGACGGCGGGCTATCCCGCTCGCAACGACCCCGATCTGCCGATTGGCGTTGATGTGCCCCACTCCGACAAGGTGCTGATCTTCCACGCGGGCACACGTCGCCGCGCCGACGGCGCGCTGGTGACCCAGGGCGGGCGCGTCTTGACACTGACCGCGCTGGGGCCGGACTTGCGCACCGCGATCAAGCGCGCTTACGGCGCGGTGGAGCACATACGCTTTGCGGGGATGCACTACCGCACAGACATCGGCGCACGCGGTTTGGAGTGAGCTTATGACGCAACACGTGCTTTTGGGGCGCGCATTTTACGCACGAGACGCGCGGGAGGTGGCGCGGGATTTGCTCGGCGCGGTGTTGGTGCGCCGCCTGGACGGGCGGCGGGTGAGTGGGCGCATCGTGGAGGTCGAGGCGTATCGCACCACCGACGACCAGGCCGCCCACGCCCACGCCGGACACACGCCGCGCAACGCCCCGATGTGGGAAGCGCCCGGGCACGCTTACGTCTATTTGGTTTACGGAATGTATTGGCTGTTGAACGTGGTTTGCGAGCCGCAGGGCACGCCCGCTGCGGTGCTTATCCGCGCGCTTGAGCCGCTGGAGGGTCAGGACGTGATCGCCGCACGGCGGGCGGGGCGCTCCCTCCTGGCGTGGACGAGCGGCCCGGGCAAGTTGACGCGGGCGTTGGATATCAGCGGCGCGCACAATCGTCTGGACCTGACCGTGCCGAACGCGGCATTGTGGATCGAGGCGGGGGAGCGCGTGCCGGATGCACAGGTGCGCACAGGGCCGCGCATCGGGTTAGGAAAGCACGTGCGCGAACCCTGGCTTTCGATGCCCTGGCGCTGGTGGATCGCAGAAAATCCGCACGTTTCGCGTTGAGCGGGGGCAGCGGGTAGCTACCCTTTTGCTCGAAATATGCGATAATCTGCGCGCCCATCGGGGCGTTTTTTTACGGGATTGCACACGGGGCAAACGTGATGACGGCATGGTTGCGGCGGTATCGGCTGGAACTGAAATATACGGCGCTCACGGCGTTGGTGCTGGGCGGGTTGGCGTTGCTGATGCGGCTCAACTGGCTGGATGGGCTGGAAAGCTGGGTCAACGCCACAATGGATCGCTTGGTCACCTACGGCTACCCGGGCCTGTTCGTGATCGGGATACTCGCCAATATTACGCTCGTTTTTATGATCCCCTATGCCATTCCGCTGATGACGCTTTCGATGTACGCAGACTCGATCCTGGAGGTGATCGCGCTCGGCACGGCGGCGGGGATCGGCGCGGGGATCGGCGAGATCACGTCCTACGCGGTCGCGCATACGCTGGTGCGCCACGTGGAAGATTTGGAGCATAGCGCGCTCTTCCGCTGGACCAAACGCACCATCTCCCGCCATCCGGTTGTGATCCCGCTCTTTGTGTGGTTGGCTTCTGCGACCCCTGCGCCGGACGCGGTGATCATCGTGCCGCTGGCGATGATCCAATACCCCTGGCGCAAGATGATCGTGCCGATGGTGACGGGGAAAATCTTCCAGAACGTGGTCATGGCGTTGCTCTACCGCTTCGCCACCGAACAGGTCGCGCACTTGCTTTCCAGCGACGTGAACTTTGACCTCACCGCGACGCTGGTGGTGGTCTTCGTGCTGCTGATTGCCTACCAGGTGGAAAAGGCGCGCGCCGAACAGTCCGCCCGCGTCGAGAACGCGGCTGAACACCCCGCCGAAAAACCGACTCATTGATATTGACGGGCCAAGAACCACGTTTGCACGGCCACAATCTGATACTCATGTAGTTCATAGCTGCGGTCGATCCCGTCCCCGCCCAAATATAATGCGAACCAGTCCAGCGCGTCCGGATAGCCGCCCTTGTAGCGCGTGAGCGGGTGGTCGCCGTTGGGGTAGAGCAGATAGCGCGGCACAACGCCGATCTGCTCGAACGCGGCGGCGAGTTCCAGGGTTTGCTGCACGGAAACTTCGCGGTCGGCTTGCCCGTGCAACATCAACAGCGGCGCGCGGATCAGCTCCGGCCAGTAAACCGCCGAGCGCGCCTCGAAAAGCTGCGGCGCTTCGGTGGGCGTTGCGCCGATCAGGGGCCGCCAGAGGATGTTTGCCAGCGTGCCCCCGCGCTCCCGATCCCAGGCAAAAAGATCGCTGATGCCGCCCCGCGTCACGGCGGCTTTGATCGCTTCCGACTGACCGGCCAGCGTCAGCTCCTTGAGCGCGATGTAGGTCATCATGCCCCCGCGCGAGCCGCCGAACATTCCCACGCGGTCCATGTCCACGTAAGGCAGCGTGCGCAGTAGCGGCAGCAGATTGAGCACGTCGTGCACATCCTCCCCGCCGAAGTCCTCTTGCCCCTCGCCGCCTGCGTTGCCGCGATATTGCGAGGCGACGGCCACATAGCCCGCCTCCACATAGACCGCCAACTCTGCGCCGGTTAGCGCGCCGATCTCGTCGTAGCCGCCGCGATTGTGAATGATCGCCGGAAACGGGCCAAGCCCGCGCGGACGCCCCAGATAGCCGGTCACGCGCAACCCGTCGCTCCAGTACGTGATGGCGTAATAAAGGCTGCGGTCGGTGGCGTGCAGCAAGGTGATCTCGACGAGCGTGCCGTCGGGAGGAGGCGCGTCCTGAGCGCGGGTGGGCGCGCTGCTGAGCGCTAGGCCGAGCGTCAGCAGCAGGGCGACGAGTGCGGTGATGGGGCGTTGGGTCATGGACGGGTGCTCCGAGGGGGAATGTGG
>JALSSH010000066.1 GCA_026984385.1 Ardenticatenia bacterium
CCGCGCGGCATCGGATACGGCGCAACGGGCGCTTGCCGCCACAGCCAGCGCCCCAATACAACCAGCGCCAAGAGCGCGCCCCCCCACGCTGCCACCCCCAACGCCGCCGTCGGCTGAGGGTTGATCGCGTTGAGCACCAAACGCTGCGGCGCGCCCAAAAGCGCCCCCCAAGTGATCGGCGGCCAAGCACCCAGGGGGGAAATAGAAGCAGGCCACCAACGCACCGCGCCCCACTCCAACCAGGTCGGCAGCCAGTAAAACGCGCTGAGGCCCGTTCCCAGCCCCAAGGCAGCCACAGCCCGCCCCAAATGTTGCGCGGAGCGACGCGCCCAACGTTGCCAGACCAGCCACAGGCCCAGCAACGCCACCAATAGCAGATTCAGCGGGGCGTGCGTCAGCCAAAGTAACGCCACCGTCACCACCGCGCCCCCCAGTTCCTCCCCGCTGCCGATCACCAACACACGATCCAGTGCCCATAACGCTAACCACCACAAGCCAAACGCCAGCAAAAGCGCCAGGTCGCCTTGGATGTAGGGTACGTTTTGTACAAGTTGGGGGCTATAAACGTAGATCGCGGCGGCCAGAATGCCTGCATACGTTCCCCAGCGCCGCCGTACAAAGCTGAACATACCCAAGCCGTTGAGCAACAGCGCCAGCACAAAAACCGCTTTCACGCTCAGCTCGGCGGAAGATTGCGCAAGCACGCGATGCAGGCCGGTGAGGTAGTGGGGCAGCGGCGCAAGATAGTTCCACAGCGGCGAACCGTAGCCATAGTTAAAATCCGGCGCCCAGCGTGGATAGAGCACGCCCGCCTGGATGCTTTCCGCCATCTCCACCGTGCGCGCCACCAACGCTCGCATAGCCGGAGTGACGGGCAAGCCGGCCCGCGTCAAAAACGGCCAGGCGCTCATCAGCGCTACCAGCGCCATGACCAAAAAGGGCCAGTCTAACTCCCGATGCGTGCGACGCATCCACGTCGGCAAGTCCTCGTAGCGCAATCCGTCCGGTAGCGCTTCTTTTTTCTTGCGAGTGAGCACAGCAGCCGCCTTTTTTCAGGATTTCTACACTCGTTTGGTAAACTAGATGCAACAGAAATTTGCGCGATCCGCCCGAAGCGCTCATTATTGGAGTAGGGGCGGTCTTGCCCACTTTTGCCCGCCAACGCATCAGGAACACGCGCTCATGCCAGATGAAGCACTGCTCAAAGGACGCTATCGCCTGCTGGCCCAACAAGGGTCTGGCGGTATGGCTGTGGTCTACAAAGCCAAAGACTTGCTCTTGGAGCGCTTGGTCGCGATCAAAGTTTTGCGTCCCAGCCTCACCAACGATCCGGAATTCCTCAAACGCTTTCAACAAGAGGCGCGTAACGTCGCCAATCTTTCACACCCTAATATTGTCACCGTCCACGACGTGGGGCAAGATGGCAACACCCATTTTATCGTGATGGAGTTCGTGGACGGGCAAGACCTCAAGCGCCTAATCCGTGCCGAAGCGCCATTTTCCATAGATCGCGCGCTGAGCATTGCCATCAAAATCTGCGCCGGCGTGGGCTATGCGCACCGCGCGGGGCTGGTACACGCGGACGTCAAGCCGCAAAACGTGCTGGTGACGGCCAATTATAAGACGGTCAAGGTGACGGACTTCGGCATCGCCCAAGCGCTCACCGCCACCACCCACCCGCGCGAGCGCCAAAAAGTGGTCTGGGGCAGCCCGCACTACTTTTCGCCGGAGCAAGCACAAGGTGAACCGCCGACGCCATCCTCCGACGTGTACGCGATTGGGATCGTGCTTTTTGAGATGCTGACCGGACGGTTGCCTTTTGTGGGCGCGGATCAACAAGCGTTGGCGATGGCCCACATCAAAGAACAACCGCCGAACGCTTCCGACTTCAACCCCAACGTGCCAGAACATCTGGATCGCATTTTGCAAAAGGTGCTTTCCAAAGAACCGACCTCACGCTATCGTACCGCCGATCAACTGGGGCGGATTTTGCTCAGCTATCGCCGCCAGGGATACGTGACCACCGACCAAGTGCCGGAGGTTGTGCCCGGTGACAGCGCGCCGTACACCTCACCGCTGCAAGCACCGAATCACGTTCCCGCTGCTGTGCCGCCCGCCGTGCCCGTGCCTCAATCTATTGCGCCGCCTACCGTGCCCGACCCACGCGCCGAGGCGGTCACAAGCACTTACGCGCAACCTCCTTACGCCGCGCCTCAAGCTGCGATGCCGTCGGTGGCCTCTCAGCCTTACGCCCAACAGCCCCCCTACCCTCCGCCGCCCGTAATGCAATCACGCTATCGCGCCGCCGAACCGTCCCCGCAAATGGACGTGGTCACTCTGTTGTTGGCGTTCATCGCTTTTATCGCCATCGTGCTATTGATCCCGCTTTGGATCGCGGTGTACCAAGCCTGGGTAGGATGATCGGGAACAGGCCAAAGACCGTTCTTATACAACGCTAACCCCCACGCTGCGCAAAACTCTGGTTTTTGCCCCGCGCCTTTTGTATAATCGAAAGTAGAGTGATGCAATGGACTTCGCCAGAACAAGCAACATGCTGTAAGCCCGCTGGGGACGTGCCATTACCGTTTGGGTGTCAGGGCTGGAGGCAAGAGTGAACAACCGTTCTCGCAATATTCTCGTATATGTGCTCATCATCGCAGCAATTGCTGCGATTGTACTTAGTGTGCGCGGAAATAGCATCGCCACACAGGACATCTCGGCTTCGGAGTTGGTGCAAGATATCAACAGCGGTCGTGTGGATTTGATCGAGGTGTCCGACGAAAACGAGCTGACCGCCACCTATCGTGACGGACAAAAAGCCCGCGCGCAGCTCAGCCCCAGCTCCGACAACCCGATCGCCGTGCTTGAGTCGCTGGGCGCTCAAGCGGAAAAGTTGCAAGACGTGCGCTTTGAGTTCACCAAGCCCAACAATCTCTTTAACTGGATCGGGCTGCTCGGCACGTTTCTTCCGCTGTTGCTGATCGGCGGCTTTATCTACTTGATGATGCGCCAGGCGCAAGGCTCGAACAATCAAGCGCTTTCCTTCGGCAAAAGCCGCGCCCGCATGTTCACCGGCGACCAGCCGACCGTCACCTTTGACGACGTGGCGGGCGTGGAAGAGGCCAAAGAGGAGTTGCGCGAAGTGGTCGAGTTCCTCAAAGACCCGGAGCGCTTTATTCAGCTCGGCGCACGCATCCCTAAAGGCGTGTTGCTGGTCGGCTCGCCCGGGACGGGTAAAACGCTGCTGGCAAAGGCCGTAAGCGGCGAGGCGGGCGTGCCCTTCTTCAGCATCTCCGGCTCGGAGTTCGTAGAGATGTTCGTCGGCGTGGGCGCCAGCCGCGTGCGTGATCTTTTCGACCAGGCCAAACGCCACAGCCCGTGTATCGTCTTCGTGGACGAGATCGACGCAGTCGGGCGGCATCGAGGCGCGGGGTTGGGCGGCAGCCACGACGAGCGCGAACAGACGCTCAACCAGATTTTAGTGGAAATGGACGGCTTCGATACCGATACCAACGTGATCATCATCGCGGCCACCAACCGCCCGGACATCCTCGACCCAGCGCTATTGCGCCCCGGGCGCTTTGACCGCCGCGTAGTGCTCGACCGCCCGGACATTCGTGGACGCGAGGCGATCCTCAAAGTGCACACGCGCGGCAAGCCGTTGGCCTCGGACGTTGACCTGAGCGTGCTCGCCAAAAGCACCCCGGGCTTTGTGGGTGCAGACCTGGAAAACCTGGTCAACGAGGCCGCTATTGTGGCCGCGCGCAAGAACAAGAAAAGCATCAGTATGCGGGACTTCGAGGAAGCCGTCGAGCGCGTCATCCTGGGGCCGGAGCGCCGCAGCCGCTTGATCACGGAAGAGGAAAAGCGCCTGATCGCCTACCACGAGGCCGGCCATGCCATTGTTGCGCATTTGCTGCCCAACGCCGACCCTGTGCGCAAGGTGACGATTGTGGCGCGCGGCATGGCGGGCGGCGTAACGTGGATTATGCCGGAAAGCGACTCGATGCTCGGCACGAGCCAAAAGTACCTCGACCAAATCACATGGACGCTGGGCGGACGAGCCGCCGAAGAAATTGTTTTCGGGGACGTGACCAACGGCGCATCTAGTGACTTGGAACAGGTGACCAAATTAGCGCGAAAGATGGTCACGCGCTGGGGCATGAGCGACAAGCTGGGGCCGCGCGTCTTTGGGCAAAAAGAGGAGCTGGTCTTCTTAGGGCGTGAGATCGGCGAACAACGCGACTACAGCGAGAGCATCGCCGAGCAGATCGACGAAGAAGTGCACAAAATCATTTCCACCGCCTACGAACGCGCGCTCAACGTGTTGCGTGAGAACCGCGAAACACTTGACCGCGTAGCACAACGCTTGATCGAGGTGGAAACTATCGGGCGCGAGGAGTTTTTGGAGCTGATGGGCGAGCCGCCAACTTCTGCGGACAGCAGCACGCCCAGCACCCCGAGCGCTACGCCGCAAACCGACGCTGCGGGGAGCGAGCAAACCGGAAACGATATGCCGCCTGCGCCGCTGGGCACGGCCCCCTCCCCTGCTTAGGGCAATTTCCATCCCACACGACAAAAAAGTCCCGTCAGCGTGACGGGACTTTTTGCGTTTAAGGCTCAGTCGCGGCGGTTCGGCTGACCGCTTACCTCGTGGATCGGCCAACCGCGCGCTTCCGCCGCCGCGCGCATTTCGTCGTCCGGATAGACCGCCACCGGAT
>JALSSH010000067.1 GCA_026984385.1 Ardenticatenia bacterium
ACCGCCGCCCGCACTCCGTCCAACCCGTGCACCTGGCGCGGAGGGGCCGACGTGACCGTGCGTAAACAACGGGGACAAAGCAAACTCCCCACGCGGCCACAATGCACACAATGCGGCGGAAACAGCAAGTCTAACGCCACATCGGCCACTTGCCGCGTGAGGAGGCGTATACGTTCTGCGCCGGAAAGTTTTTCCACAGCGGGGCGTTTCCGGCGGCAGTCCATCATCCTATCGCGTGTCTCGGTCAAGTGCGTTCCATAAGGGTGCGCCTGCCCGTCGCTAGAAGCTCCCCAAGACGCCGGATTCCATCAAAATGATCACCGAAGGCCCAAGCAACACGATCCAGATCGAGGGGAAGATGAGCAACACCATCGGGATAATCATCTTCACAGGTGCTTGCTGGGCCTTTTCTTGCGCGCGCTGACGGCGCTTGACGCGCATTTGGTCGGCCTGGATACGCAAAATCTTGGCGATACTCACGCCGAGTTGCTCGGCTTGGATCAGCGCGGCGATAAACGTGGTCACATCTGGCACGTCCAAGCGGTTGGACATATCACGCAACGCATCGCTGCGGCGCTTGCCGAGCTGAATTTCTTGCAACACGCGGCCAAATTCATGCGCCAGGTCATTGTCCCACTTTTCATAGACCTTGCCCATCGCCTGCTCAAAGCCCAAACCGGCCTCCACGCAAATCGTGAGCAAGTCCAGCGCGTCCGGAAGCGCCTTGACTACCGAATCTTGACGGCGGCTGATCTGCCCTTTGAGCTGGAGCATGGGCAAGTAGTAGCCCAACAACGTGCCGACCACCGTGCCGACCACGCCTTTGGTAAAGCCCCAGTCTGTTACGAAAAAGAAAAGCACAAAAGCGCCCCCGCCCAAAGCTAACGTGAGCGCTACACGCTGGCCGAAAAAGGCGACGGGGTCCATCGTTTGAGCTTTACCCGCCAGCTCGATCTGTCGCTGGATGTTTTCGATCTGCTTTTCGGGCGTAAATTGCACTGCGAAACGCGCCAAAGCTCTGAAGAAGGGCAGGATGATGCGCTCTCGCATAGGGATCGAAAGCTCGACCTCTTCCAGCGATGTTGGGAGTTCCTCGCGTGAGCCGTATTCGACCAAACGTTGTTCGAGCGGGTCTTCGCCGGAATCCTCACGCATTCCGGCGTAAATCAGCCCCCCCAACAACAACACACCCAACACGATCAAGCCAGCAATAACCGGAATGCCCATAACGCCATCTCCCTACTTTGCGCGCTCACCTTCGCAGGCGCTAGTAATCGATCTTCACGATCTTTTGAATGATCGCCGCCCCCGTGCCGATCAGCCCCAGCCCGCAACCCAACAGTGGCCAGCCACACATACGGTTTTCCACCAAGTTGCTCATATATGAGGGGCTGACCAGGTAGAGGAAGATCGTCAAGGCAATGGGCAACAGGGAAATAAGCCAGCCTGTCGCGCGCCCTTGCGAGGTGAGCACGCGGATTTCGCCCTTGAGTTGGATACGGTCACGGATGGTGTGACCGATAGATTCCAGAATTTCGGCCAGGTTACCGCCCACTTCGCGCTGGATGTTGACCGCCGTATTGACCAGGTCCAAATCTTCGCTGGGCATCCGCTCATAAAGATGTTCCAAAGCCACATCCAGCGGGATGCCGAGCTGGTTTTCCAACACCACGCGGCGGAATTCTGAGGCAGTAGGTTCGGGCGCTTCGTCGGCGATAGCCTCCATTGCTTGCAACACCGCATAGCCCGAACGCAAAGCGTTCACCCACAAAGAAAGCGTGTCGGGCAACTGGCTTTCAAAGCGCCGCAAGCGCTGGCCTTGCTTGAATGAGACATAAAAGCGCGGGAAGAAAAGCCCCGCAATGCCTGTCACGGCCCCGATGACGGGAGACTTGAAAAGCATCGTGCCCACCACCGCCGCCCCAAAGCCGGAGATAATATGCAAGGCCAAGTATTCAGCGACCGTCAGCTTGAGATCGGCGCGGGCAAGCTGGCGACGCCAGTTTTCCGCGAAACCCCGCCCCGCCAACATCTCATCGAGGCGTTTGGCGATGGCGCTTTGTTCATCTTCAGGGCTGACCGACTCTTCGAATTCCTCCAGCAGTGCGCCGTACTCGCTTGAGGCGTAACGCTCCAGCCGCGTTTCTACGCCTTCGACACGTTCCGAACGCAAGCTGACGATACCGGCCACCAAGATCACCACCGCAAGTACGCCAGCGGCACCAGCTATGAGTATCTCCATTGGCTACAGGTCTCCCCTAAAAGCTTTCCTGGCCCTTACTTGCCTTGCCCTTTTGCTTCTATTTTACAGCAAACGCCAACGCTTCGGCACACCCCAACGCCGCTTTTAGTAGTAGCGCCGCGACGAACCGATACCGAAGACCGAAGGCGGCAACTTGATCCCCGCCTCCTCGATGCGATCCATAAACTTAGGCCGTAAGCCGGTCGGACGAATGCGTCCGATCACTTTGCCCGCCTCAATACCCGTCTGCTCAAATTCGAACAAGTCGGACATCGTGATCACGTCGCCTTCCATGCCCTGAATTTCCGTGATCTTGACGATCTTGCGCGTGCCGTCGCGCAAACGCTCCTGATGCACAATCAAATCCACCGCCGAGGCGATCTGCTCGCGGATGGCGCGCTGAGGCAGCTCCATGCCGGCCATCATACACATCGTTTCTAGACGGGCAAGTGTATCGCGCGGGCTGTTCGAGTGGGCCGTCGTCATCGAGCCTTCGTGACCGGTGTTCATCGCCTGGAGCATATCCAGCGCTTCCCCCGAACGACACTCGCCGACCACAATCCGGTCGGGACGCATACGCAACGCATTCACCACCAGATCGCGGATACTGATCTCGCCGCGCCCCTCGATGTTGGGCGGGCGGCTTTCCAACGGCACAACGTGTTCCTGGTTCAAACGAAGCTCGGCGGCGTTCTCAATGGTGACGATGCGCTCGTCGTCCGGAATAAAGCTGGAAAGCACATTGAGCAACGTCGTTTTACCCGAACCCGTACCGCCGGAAACAACAACATTCAGCCGAGCGATCACCGCCGCGCGCAAAAATTCCGCAATCTCCGGCGTCATAGAGCCAAACCCGATCAGGTCTTTGACCGTGAAGGGGCGCTTGGAAAACTTACGGATGGTAATGGTGGGGCCACAAAGGGCGATCGGACGGATCACCGCGTTCACACGTGAGCCATCCGGCAAACGTGCGTCTACCGTCGGGGAGCTTTCGTCAATACGACGCCCCAGGGGCGCCACAATACGGTCCAGCACCCGCAGAACATGGTCTTCGTCCTCAAAAGTGACATTGGTGCGGATCAAATTCCCGGCGCGCTCCACATAGATATTGTGGGGGCCGTTGACCATAATTTCTGTGATCGAGTCGTCGGCCAAAAGCGGTTCTAGCGGGCCGTAGCCCAAAATTTCCGCGACAATCGCGTCGAAAAGTCGCTTGCGGTCACCGCGCGTCAGGACGATGTTTTCCTCGGCCAAAATCGCGGCGAAAAGTTCCTCGATGGTCGCGCGTACTTCCGGCGAGTGCGGGTCTACGCTGGCGTCGAGTTCCGCCAACAGTTTATTTTGCACGCGCTCTTTGAGGTCTTGATAGTTACTGGCCGTGTCCGGACGAGCAGCTGCTGCTCCTGCGCCCGATTGGGGGACTTGACGGCGTCGGACTTGGGAGAATTTGGATTCGTCGTCGTCTCCACCCCGACCGCCGCGCTCAATTCTTCTCAGCAAAGACATGGCTCACATCCTCCGTGCCTGCACACACACTCACAGCACACCTGTTTCTAAACTTACCGACCCCCAAACAGTGAACGCAGCCCTTTCGCACGCTGCGGGGTAGACTGAGCGGCTTGTGCCGCCGCGTTTTCGGCGTTCTGCTCGACATTTTGACGGATAAATTCCGCCAGGGCGATCAGCTCCCGCCCGGGGGAGCGTGTTTTGGCTTTTGCGACCAGCGGCACGCCTTGGTTGATCGCGGTCAACACGACCTTAGCGTCAGTCGGAATAGTTGCCACCACCTGGCGTTTGAGGTGGTTTTGGATTGAGGCTGTCGGGACAACGCCATAACTGCGCTGTTCCTTTTCCCCATAAACGCGGTTGAGCACAAAAAGCACCTTTTCCGAAATGTTGGCCGGTTCTTCCAGGCTTTCGAAGATATCCAACATCTTGCGCACGTTGCGCACGGCGGGAATAGTCGGGTTGCCCACCAACATAATCCGCTCGGCCACCTCAAACAAACGCAAAGTCAGCTCATCGTATTGCACCGGCGCATCCACGATCACAAAATCGTAGAGGGCCGAAAGCATTCGTATCAACTCGCCCACGTCTGCCGGGTGAATATCGTAAGCTTGCTCCGGATGCATAGGGGCGATCAGGATTTTAAGGCCGCTTCCATGCGTCACCAACACACTTTCGATCACGTCCGGGTCCAAGTCATCCACCGCTTTGGTCAAATCTGCAATGGTGGATTGGGATTGGACGTTGAGAAAAGCGTCCACATCGCCGAATTGCAGATTGCAATCCACCAACACCACGCGCGTATTTTGTCGCATCAATGCAGAAGCCACATTGGTGGCGATAGTGGTGACACCGGCGCCAGCCTGGGGACTGTACACCACCACGATATGCCCCGCACCGGTGAGCGGAGCAGCGCCGCTAGGACGACTTTCTGCCGTCGGCGCAGCCTGCACAGCAGACATGGCGG
>JALSSH010000068.1 GCA_026984385.1 Ardenticatenia bacterium
AGTGTTGACCCAGCAGCAGTTCCGCGTCTTGCGCCTGTTGCAACATCACCGCCAAGCTGTAATTGTGGGCGGGGCGGGCACGGGTAAAACCATGTTGGCGATGGAAAAAGCCCAACAACTGGCTAACGCGGGCTTTCGGGTGCTCTTCTTGTGCTTTAACCGCAACCTGGCGGAGTGGATCGGGGGCAATTTGAAGCACCCCAAAATCACCGTCACCACCTATCACAGCTTGGCTGGGCGCGCGATCAACTGGGTGGACATGCGAGGGCTTGCCCCCATAGCTGGGGACGAATTTTACCAAAAAGCGCCCGATCTGCTCCTGGACGCCGCAGCAAGGCTTCACAAGCCCGAACTAGGGGCGCAAGACAAGCTTTTTGACGCCATCATCGTAGACGAGGCACAGGACTTCGAAGAACATTGGTGGATTCCGTTACCCGAGTTTTTGAAGGACGCCAAGCAAGGCATCTTCTACGTCTTTTTTGACCACAACCAGCGCATCTACACCCAAATCAGCAACGTGCCAATAGATATTCCGCCCTTTCCATTGGACGAAAATTGCCGCAACACCCAAAAAATTCACGCCGCCCTTACCCCGTATGTGCACGGCGGCGAAAAGACCATTTGTTTGGGGCCGCCAGGCCGCCCTGTGGAACACATCCCCGCCGACGACGAGACCGCCGGACGAAAAGCGCTTCGGCAAGTGTTGCACCGCTTGGTCAAAAAAGATGGCATCTCCCCTAAGGACATCATTATCCTTTCTCCGCGCTCGGAAAAAAACAGTTGGTGGAAAGAGGGAGACAAGCTCGGCCCCTTTACGCTTACCTGGAAGATGAAAGCGCATGGGGCAAATACCGTCCGCGTCTGCACGATCTACAGCTTCAAGGGACTGGAAAGCCCTGTGGTTATTCTAGCCCAGCTTGACCAGGCCAAAGAGGAAGTACACGACCAATTGATTTATGTTGGGCTTTCCCGTGCGCGCAACCACGCTGTGGTGATCGGTCCGTTGCCCGAGCCGCACGTAGAGACACAAGCGCCACAAACGCTACACTGAGCATCCAATGCCTTGGGGCGCACAACGACGAGCCGCTTAACCTCCCAGCCGCTCCACCACGCGCAAACGCGCGCTGCGACTGCGCGGGTTATAACAGCTCTAAGAACTGCTCTACGGTTAGCCCCGTTTTTTCAAGGGCGATAATGCACTCTCTGGCCGAGATGCTAGGCAGCCTGGGCATTGCTACACGTGAACCACTTCGACGACAATCGTTCCGCTCTCTTCTGGCACGTCTTCCCCAGCTTCGCGCAAGTCTTGGATGTAAAGCGCGATCGCCTCTTTGATGTTTTCCAAAGCCTCTTCGCGCGTCTCACCTTGGCTAAAACACCCGGGCAAGCTGGGCACTTCCACCCAATACCCCCCCTCTTCGGCTGGATGCAAAATAACCTGGCGTGTGATGCTCATGGTGTGCTCCTTGAGCTGGTTGCTACACACCTTGATTATACTCCCAGCCGCTCCACCACGCGCAAACGCGCGCTGCGACTGCGCGGGTTGGCGCGGATCTCTTCCGCGTCAGCGCGAACGGGTTTGCGCGTCACCAGGCGCACCCGCGCCACATGCCCACACGTGCAAATCGGCTGGCGCGGCGGGCAAAGGCAATCGCTCGCCTCTCGGCGAAAAATGCGCTTGACGATGCGGTCTTCTAAGCTGTGGAAGCTGATCACCGCCAAACGTCCTCCGGGCCGCAGGTGCTCAATCGCCAGCGGCAAGGTGCGCTCCAACGCGCCCAACTCGTCGTTAACCGCGATCCGCAGGGCCTGAAACGTGCGCGTGGCCGGGTGAATTTTTTGGCGCGGGCCACGCACCGCCCCCGCGACCACCTCCGCGAGCTGGCGCGTGCTGGTGAGCGGACGCGCGGCGACGATCGCGCGCGCAATGCGCCGACTGTGGCGCTCCTCGCCGTAGCGGAAAAGCACGTCGGCGATGGCTTCGGCGCTCCAGGTGTTGACGATCTCGGCGGCGGTGAGCGCGCTTGTGGGGTCAAAGCGCATATCCAGCGGCCCTTCGTAGCGAAAAGCAAAGCCCCGCGTCGGATCGTCCAGTTGCATAGAGGAAAGCCCCAAGTCCAACAGGATGCCGTCCACGCCGCCCGCCGCCACGCCGAGCATCGCCAACCACACGGGGATCAGCTCGCCGAGCTGGGTATAGCTGGCGTGGCGCAGCGTGGCGCGTTCGCCGAAGGGGGCCAGCCGTTCGGCGGCCAGCTCCAGGGCGTGCGGGTCGCGGTCTAGCCCCAGCAAGCGCGCGCGGGGCGCGGCGCTCAGCAGCGCGAAGGCGTGACCGCCCGCCCCGACCGTTCCATCGACGAAGAGGCCTTCGGGCAGGGCTTCTGCGCGTAAGTGCGTCAGCACGGCTTGGAGCAAAACGGGCACGTGCGGTTCGTTGGGCATGAGCGTTCGGGCCTCTGGGTGGGTAAGCGGTGGGGCGGGGTGGGGGAAGCGAACGGCGTGCGCGGGGCTGGGCCGTTCGCCTGACGGCTAGGTTTCCTCCGCGTCAGCGGCTGCCGCTTCGTCCTCGTCCGCCACCATGCACACGGTGTGATGCGTGCGGAAAAGGCTATAGCGGTCGTGTTGCCCGGGCACGGCTTTGAGCACGTTTTCCGCCTGCATGATCGAAATCCACAGATCGAGGTCTGCGCCTTCTAGGCCGGTGACTTCGCGGATGGTCTCGCGCGTGATCGGGCGGCGCTGGTCGTAAAGCTCCAACAACGCGCGGATAAAGGCGTTGCGCTCGCCGAGCACGTGTTGCACGCGCGGGGCGTGTTCGACCAGCGAGATACCTTTGGTTTTGTACTCGCTGCGCGGGTTGTCGTACTCCGAAATGATGATCGCGCCCTCTTCGGCCAGCTCTTCGACCGCTTGCTGAAAGGTGGTGCTGGGGTCAAAGGGGCGCAAACGCCGATGCAAACTGCCCAGCGGACACCAAGCAAAGCCGCGAAAGCTGGTGAATTGCTCCACACTCACGATCACACGGCGGATCATCTCTTCGACCTGCTCGCGGTTGACCCCCAACATTTGCGCCGGGCTGACCGGCTGGCCGTGTGCGGGCAACTTGATCACCGGCACGAGGTCTTCGGGGTTGTGGCGATGCGGGACCAGCTCGCGCACCAAAATCCTCTCGCGCACCAGCGCGTCCACCCACTCCGAGCGCCAGGCGTCGGACGTGTTTAGCCCGGGGCCGCTCAGCCCGTGATCCATGCTGATCCCTTTGAGCAAAAAGCCGTAGTTGACGTATTCCCAGTTGCGCACGTGCAGCGTGTTGACCACGCGGTGCACGATGCGGTCGCGCACCAAGCGCGTTTTTTGCACGACCGGATGCGCGTCTTGCAACGCGACCGTGCCGGCTTGTTCGTCCAGGCGCAAAAGCCCCTGCGAGGCCGCTTGCCAGATCAAGTCATGGGCGCGGTCGGGGTTGGGCACGGCGCGCACCTCGATCAAGCGCGCGATCAGTTCCTCCACGCTGACGCTGTCTCGCGCCGCCGCCAACAACAGTTGGTCGAGCTGCAAGATGACGCTCGTCCATTGCGAAGGGCGGAACTCCGGCACGTTTTGCTGGGGCTGGGGTTCGGGAGGGGCGATGTCGGGGCGGCGTTCGAGCTGGCAAAAGTCCTCGATGTAGGCCACTTCGAGCGCGGGGTTGGATTCCACCAGGCGGCTTGTGCTGCCGCGCACGCCCCAGACGACCACTTGCTTGTTACGGGCGCGCACCGCGCTAAAAACTTCGTTGAAGTCGCGGTCGCCGCTGGCGATGATGAACACATCGGCGCTATCCGGATGGGAGCTGTCGTCGAGCACCTCTTTGGCGATGCGCATATCGGCGCTGTTTTTGCCCGGCAAGCTGTAGACCGGGTCAATGTTGGCTTGGGCCAGGCGGCTGGGCACTTCTTCGGAGACTTCTCGACCGGTGTTGTCCACCATCGGGCCGAGCGCGCCGCGCTGCCCCCAAGGGGCATAGGCGGCCATGTGCACCACTTGGCCGTAGGTTTGCGCTTTGCGGATCATGCCGCTGAGCAGGGCGTCAATGTTGACCAAATAGCCCTGTTCGGTCAAGCTGATCGAGATGTTCTCGAAGTCAATATACAAGGCCACCGTCTTGCTGGGGATGCCCAAGATCACTTCCAGCGGCTGGAAGATGACATCGCGCAAGCCTGCGGGTTGTTCTTCGCCCCAGACACGAACGCGGGTGCGGCTGGTGGTGGGCACATGATGGATCAGAGCCAACATATCGTCGCGCGTGGAGGCGATGATCAGTTCGTCCAGTGGCTCGGCGTCGCCCGCGAAGTAGTGGCGCACCAGGCTTTCGGTGATGTTGGCGCGCTGCGGCACGTTGAAAAGGTCATAGCCCTGGGTGGCGAAGACCTGTTGCACGCTGACCCCGGCGTTGCCTTTGGGGCGGCGGTAACGATTCCAGTCGGCGATGGCGACGGCGGTCACTTCGGGTTGTTGCAAACCGGCAGCCAACGCCGCGCTGCTGCGCAAATTGGCGGCCACCGTTTGAATATCCAGGGCGACGCCGCGCGCTTCCAGGTGTTGGAGCAGATCGTCTACGTCTACAATCAGATACGCTATCATAAGATGGCTCTCTACAACCACACAACCCCCGTGCTGTGCGCTGGGCACAGCTCAGGAAGGACAT
>JALSSH010000069.1 GCA_026984385.1 Ardenticatenia bacterium
GTGGACGCGAATTTGTCGCCACGCGCGTTAACCTCGGTTTTTCGCTGGGCGGGGCGGTATAACGTGCCCGTCTGCGCTGACCCGACCTCCCAAAGCCTCGCGCCCAAGCTGATCGCTCACTTGCCGCAGATGCACATGGTGGCGCCGGATGCACACGAGGCCGCCGTGCTTTGCGAAAGCGACCGCCCACCGTCTACCAGTGAGGAAGCTATCGAGATGGCTCAATGCCTGGTGGGCCGAGGCGTGCAGATCGCCATTGTGACCCTGGCCGAACAAGGATTGGCCTACGCGGCAGGGAGCGAGGCCGGGCATATCCCCGCGCTACGTACTCCGGTAGTGGACACCACCGGCGTTGGGGACGCGCTGACCGCTGCGGTGATCTTCGGCCTGTTGAGCGAATTCCCGTTGGATGAAGCGGTGCGGTTGGGCGTTTCTGCCGCCGCGCTGACTTTGCGCACACGCGAAACCGTCGCGCCGGACTTGAGTTTGGACCGCTTATACGACGACTTGGTCGTCTGACCTTTGCCCACCCAAATCCACTATGCCCAAAACACACCCCACCCCCATCCTTGACGCAGAAACGTTAGCCTATCGGCGCAAGCGCTACACCGAGATCGCGCGTATTCTGCGCCAAGCCTACGGTTACCCCACCTGGCGGCAACATCTTTCGCCGGTCGAGGAACTGGTCAGCACGATCTTGAGCCAAAACACCACCGACCACAACCGCGATATGGCCTTTGACGCTTTGCGCGCGCGCTTTCCGAGCTGGGAAGCTGTGCGCGACGCCCCTCCGGAAGGGGTGATCGCCGCGATCCGTTCGGCGGGGCTGGCGAACACCAAAGGGCCGCGCATCCAAGCGGCGCTGCGCCGCATCAGCGAAGAACGCGGCGCGATCACGCTGGACTTTTTGGCGGAGATGAACGTCGAGCAAGCCAAAGCCTGGCTCACCCGTTTGGAGGGTATCGGCCCGAAGACGGCGGCCATCATTTTGCTTTTTGCGCTGAACAAACCCGCTTTTCCGGTGGATACCCACGTGCACCGTGTCACGAAGCGTTTGGGCTTGATCGGCCCCAAAACCAGCGCCGAACGCGCCCATTTGGAGCTGGAAGCCATCATCCCGCCGGAAGATTACTACCCCGCCCATCTGAACTTTATCCGACATGGGCGGCAGGTGTGCAAAGCGCGCGGGCCACGCTGCGAAGTGTGCCCGCTGGCTGCGCATTGCGACCACTACCGCGCCCGCCCGCTAGATGGGTGAGCGCGGCCCATCGGTCAGCGGATAGGCCCAGAAGATCGCCACCTCGTCGCGGGCGACATCGTCGTTGCGATAGTACATGGTGCGGATGCCTTCAAGTGTGCAGCCCATCGCCGCGTAAAATTTGCAGGCGGGCACGTTGTTGGTTTGCGTCTCAAACAGCAACGCACGATAGCCCAGGCGATGTCCCCACGCTTCCGCGCGTCGGAAAAGCGCCCGCCCGATCCCCTGACGGCGCACATCTTGATCCAACATCAAGTTCCACACCCAGACCAGCCCGCTCCACTCCTGAGGGGTCGCGTCCAACATGCCCACCAAGCGCGCATCTTGTTCGACCACCAGGTGCAAACCGTCACCGCGCCGCAAGCGTCGGCGGATATTCGCCTGTTCGGCGGCGTCGAAATCGTAGGCCGTACCCTTGTCAAAAGGTTGAGGCAAAGGGCGTTCGAGCAACCGCCAGCCGCCTTCGATACCCGAACCGAGACGCTCCACGATCAGCGTGGTTGTGCTGGTGAAACTGGGGTGAATTTCCACCAGGCGGGGAATGTCGGCTTCGTTCATCGGGCGAATGTGCCAGGGCGGTTTTGCGCTCACGGTATATCGGGGCCTCCTGTTGAACATGACGCGAATTTTACGCCGCGTTGTGGAATTTTCAAAGTGCCGTTCTTTATGCTAAGTTTATGTTCGGGCCGACAAAAACGCAGGAGCACATAGTGACAGTGGAACGTTCGGAACGCTGGGCCGTATGGCGCGTGCGCGTGATGTTTGCGGCAACGTTGCTTGTTTTTTCCGAGTGGGTGGTTTGGCAACAACCGTTGGCTTTCAGCGCGGCGCAATGGTTGGGCTGGGCCGTGCTCTATTTGGCGCTCGCCGCGCTTTCGCTCGATCTGCTGGTGCGTTTCCGCGCCAACGAGCCGCTGAGTTTGCTTTTGCTGGCGGGCGTGTACGGTTTGCTCGACGCCACACTTATCAGCCACATCACCACGCGCGATTTACCGGTGAGCTTGATCGTGCGCCCGTTGGCTGCGCAACCGCTCGCTTTTTTGGGAGCGTTGGCCGTGTTACGGTGGCTGCTCGGAGGCGGGCGTATGCGGTGGGGCGGTGTGCTCATCGCGGCGCTCAGCGGGGCGGCTTGGGGAGTATGGGTGCGTTGGCTGCCCCGTGTTTCCGACATTCCCCTACCCGCGACCGACGCGCCGACTGCGGCATTGGGATTGGGCATTGCGGCGGCGTTTTTGTGGGCGCTGAGCCGAACGATGACCCTTTCTGTACCACGCCAACGCCATGCTTGGCTGCTCGGCGAGCTTGAGTGGTGGGCGGTGGGCGCAGTGCTGGTCGTGGCGCTGGGCGCGGGGATGCGTCAAGGGGCGTTGAGCGGCGAAGGGCTGAGCGTGGCAGTGGGGTTAGCCGCGTTCTTGCTGCTGGTGTTGGCGCTAACGCCCTTGTTGCGCGCAGAGCACACCCCGTTAGACGCGCTGACGCCACCGCGTGGCCTCCTGGGAGCGGGGGCGTGGACGTTGGTGGCGAGCGTGTTCCTGGCGTTTGGCTGGGTGGGTTTTCATCAGGTCGGCGCACAACAAAGCAACTGGCTTTTCGGCGCACTGACCGCGTTCGGAGCGCTCTGGCCGCCGACGGTCTCGATGGCGGTGGGAATGCAAGCGATCGCGGTGCTTTCGCGGCGGGAACTGTAAGAAATGGGATCACTTTTGAGGACAACAAAAGACGATGAGCAAAAATAAAAACACTCCAGAGGAACATCTCCAAGACGTGGATCGTGTGTTGGAGGATGTGCGCGAACATCTGGAACGCACCGACGAATTGAGCGAAGTCTATGAGTTGCGCGCGCTGCAATTGTTGTTGGAAGTCACAAAAGCGCTCCACAGTCAACGCGACCCGCATAAGCTCTTCACGCTGATTTTGGAAAGCCTGCTTTCCTTTGCGGAAGCCGAGCGCGCTTTTTTGCTGTTGACCGACGGCGGGGAAACGCCGCGTTTCAAGATGGGGCGCACATCCCAGGGGCACTATTTGACGCCGCAGGACTGCGTGATCTCCCACAGCGCCGTTGAGGAAGCGCTACGCAAACAACAGCCGTTTGTCTTGGTGGACGCGCAGACCGACGCCAAGTTTTCCACCCGCGCAAGCATCATGGATTTGGAGCTGCGCACGGTGATCGTCGTGCCATTGCGCTATGAGGAGCACGTGCTCGGGCTGCTTTACGCCGACAGCACCCGACCTTTGACGCGCTACGGCCAACGCTATCTCAATGTGTTGCACGCGCTGGGCGAGCAGGTGGCCGTCGCCTTGCACAACCTGGGCAAGTTTGATACACACCCCGGCGAGCAAGAGCACTAGAGCTTGCCTGTGCGCCGCAAAGTCTCGGTGCACTCCGCGCAATAGCCGGTGAAACACGCGCACGCGCCCGTGACCATCACCCCTTTGTGCCGTACAAGTTCGTGCGCCATGCGGTTGAGCAGATCGGTATGGATAAGCACCCGCTTTCCACAGCGCACACAAGTGAGGTAATGTTGTTCAGGGCCGGCAGAAAGACGAAAAACCTCGCGGCGGTGTTCCGGGCTGACATAGCGGTGATCCACAATGCCCAGCTCTGCAAAAAGGTTCAACGTGCGGTAAACCGTAGCCAGGCTGACACTGGCATCTTGCAAATGGGCCAATTGGAAAATTTCCTCGGCGTCCAGATAGGCCGCTTGGCCTGCCATAATCTGCAAAAGCAGCGTGCGTTGAGGTGTGATCTTGTAGCCGTGCTCGCGTAGCAACGTCTCGGCTTTGTCTATGGTAAGCGTCATCGGTGGCGAGTTGTCCTTAGATTGTGCGATCCACTGCTCAGATTATACGCCACTCGGCGCGCTATGCCCTGAGCCGCACACGCGGCTTGCCCCCTTCGCGAGTTGGCTGCTTTGCGGCTGGCGCATAGCAAAGGAAAAGTTCCTTGAGAAATTCCGCTTTTTGTAGAATAGTTGTCAGTAGGGATGGCTTCCGAGCGTTGATGCGGCTTATGGCCTGTTCAGTCCCCGCCCTCTTCCTTCAGAAAATGCACGGGCTGGACTCAACGGAAAGAGCGGCGCGCCCTTCTCGCAGCAGGCGCGGACGGTGTTCCGCTGATGCTCGCTTGAAGCCCACTCGCTTAGCCTGCAAACGGGGGTGCGCTTATGCGCTTGAGTGATCTGCTCGCACACGTGCACGGGGTGTTGACCCCGCCGCCTCACGACGCTGAGATCACCGCACCGGTGAGTGAGAACGCAGCCCGTGTCGAGCCGGGCGGTCTTTTTGTGGCCCGACGTGGCGCCCACGTAGACGGGCACGAGCTAATCTCGCAGGCTGTCGCACAGGGGGCGGCGGCTGTGGTGGGAGAGCGTCCGCCGGACGCGGTGAACTGCCCCGTGCCGTATGCGCAAGTGGAAGACGGG
>JALSSH010000070.1 GCA_026984385.1 Ardenticatenia bacterium
ACCTGGCTTATGTGGGCGATAGCAACAACGTGACCACCTCGCTGATGATGGCCGCCGCACAATTCGAGGTCCGCATGACCATCGCCAGCCCGGAAGGCTACCAACCCGACCCCGCCGTGATCGAAAGGGCACGCCAACTCAGCGGCGGCACGTTCGAGGTGCGCGTCACGACCGACCCGGTCGAGGCGGTCAAGGACGCGGACGTGATCTACACGGACACGTGGACGAGCATGGGTCAGGAAGAAGAAGCGGAAAAGCGGCGGCGCGTCTTCCCGCCCTACCAAGTCAACAGCGAGCTGGTGGCACACGCCGCGCCGCACGCCATTGTGATGCACTGCTTGCCGGCGCATCGCGGCGAGGAGATCACCGACGAGGTGGCGGACGGGCCTCAATCGCGGCTCTTCCCCCAAGCGGAAAATCGGCTGCACGCGCAAAAGGGCGTGCTGGTCTACTTGCTAGAAGCCGCCCCCAAGAAAAAGGGGAAGAAAGGCAAAAAGAACAAAAAATAACCTCTCTTGCTGGGCACACGCCAAGGGCCGTTCGGGTAGCCGAGCGGCCTTTTTTGCTGAGAGAGAGCGGAGCGGGAGCTTCGCCCCCGCACCCCCAGCAGGGGTCTTGCGACCCCTGCACCCCCCGCGAGCCGCGCTCCGCGCGCCTCGCGGAGTTGGCACGCGCCGGCAGCCTGACGTTTGCGGCGAGTGGGCCGCAGGGCGCGCCGCCCGTGCGCCTTTCGGCGCACCACGCGCGGCATCCGCCGCGCGTCAGCCGCGCGCAGCGCGGCTAGGCGGCGCGCCCCACCGACGGCGAACGCTCAACGGCGGCGTGCGCTCCCCGACCGCCCAAGCCCCTCTGCTCCTGCCGCCCTCGCCACCCCGCCCACACCCGTTATAATAAGCGCACGGCAACGCACACTAACCACACGGGGAGCACACCTTGGGCAAAAACACACGCGCCACCCACCCCACCCCGCCGACACGCTGGCTGATGGTCTCCGCTTCCGCGCCGCTGGACGCGGTCGCCACGACCAACTTCGCGTGCTACGGACAGGCGGGCGTGCCGCGCTACCCGTATGTGATGCTTCGCCCCTCCGCCCCCGCAGAGGACGGCCCGCCCACGCTCTGCGCCGAGCTGTTGTTGCGCGATGCCCAAGAGCGCCCCCGCCTGGCGCTGCTGGATTTAACGTTGCGCCAACGCCAAGCCGACGCCAAACAGTACATTTGGGAAACTTTTGTGGCCGAACGGCGTTTACATATCGTGTGGGTGTGGGACTTTTTCCGCATCCTGAGCCACGCCGTGCTGCGCGTGCAGCTCCCGCCCGCCGAGCTGACGCCCGCCGAACCCTGGGCGCAAACGCTGGAGGCTTTCCGCGCCCTGAACGCGGGCGACACGCTGACGCTCAACGTGGCCTCGGCGTGTGGCAATGTGCACCAAACCCATACGCTCACTGCGCCCGCTCGCCCTTGGAGCAGCGCGCCCAAGTCCGAGACCTAGCCCATCAGCAAAGAGAGATACCGATGGCCGAAACTGCACTGATCAAAAAGCTACTCATCGCCAATCGCGGCGAGATCGCCGTCCGCGTCATCCGCGCCGCGCGCGAGCTGGGCGGCATCCAAACCGTCGCGGTGTATTCCGACGCCGACCGCGAGGCGCTGCACGTGCGCTACGCGGACGAAGCTTACGGCATCGGCCAGCCCGCCCCGCGTGAAAGCTATTTGAACATCGAAAAGCTGCTGGAGGTGGCGCAGCGCAGCGGCGCGGACGCCGTGCACCCGGGCTACGGCTTCCTCAGCGAGCGCGCCGAGTTCGCCGAGGCGGTGCTCGACGCCGGCCTGATCTGGATCGGCCCGCCGCCGGACGCGATCCGCCAGATGGGCGACAAACTCGCCGCGCGCGCGATCATGCAGGCGGCGGGGGTGCCGGTGGTGCCGGGCACCGAGCCGGGCTTGGACGACGCTGCGCTGCTCCGCGCCGCGCCGAGCATCGGCTTTCCGCTGATGGTTAAGGCGGCGGCGGGCGGCGGCGGGAAGGGGATGCGCGTGGTGCGCGAACCCGCCGAGTTGGAAGCGGCCATCGCCGCCGCACGCCGTGAGGCGGAGTCCGCCTTCGGAGACGGCACGCTTTACCTCGAAAAACTGATCGAAGGCGCGCACCATATAGAATTCCAGATTTTGGCCGACACGCACGGCAACACCATCCACCTGGGCGAACGCGAGTGCAGCATCCAGCGGCGGCATCAAAAGCTCTTTGAGGAAGCGCCCAGCCCCTTTATGGACCCGGAGCTGCGCGAGCGCATGGGCGCAGCGGCGGTCGCGGCGGCGCGCGCGGTGGGCTATGTCAACGCAGGCACGATCGAGTTTTTGGTGGACGCGGAGAAAAATTACTACTTCCTGGAGATGAACACGCGCCTTCAGGTCGAGCATCCGGTCACCGAGCTGGTGACGGGCGTGGACTTGGTCAAAGAGCAGATCCGCATCGCGCGCGGGCGACGCATGGGGCCGGTGGACGGCGTGACGATCAAAGGGCACGCGGTCGAATGCCGTATCAACGCCGAAGACCCCTACAACAACTTTTTGCCGTCGGTGGGCACGGTGACCGTGCACATCGCCCCAACCGGCCCGGGCGTCCGTTTGGATAGCGGCATTTACGCCGGTTATGAGGTCACGCCCTACTACGACCCGATGCTCGCCAAGCTGATCGCCTGGGGCGAGACGCGCGGGGAGGCGCTCTTGCGCGTGCGCCGCGCGCTGAACGAGTATAAGATTATGGGGCTGAAGACCAATCTTCCCTTCCATCAAAAGCTGGTGGATATGACGCGCTTCTTGACCGGCAAGTACGATACGAGCTTCCTTGAGCGCTATATGACCATGCGCCCGGAAGAAGAGGAGGAAGGCGCGCTCGCGGAGGTGGCGGCCATTGTCGCCACGCTGGTCGAACACCAAGCGCGGCAACGTGCGCTCGGCTTTGCGAACGGGGACACCGCGCAAAAAGCGCCCTCGCCCTGGAAGTGGGCCGCCCGCCGCTGGTGAAGATGAACGGCGCACAAAACAAACGCGCTACGGGGCGCGATCCATCTCTCGGATCGCGCCCCGCTGCGATCCACTATTTGCGCAACTAGAACATTTGTGCTTATATAGGAGATATGCTGCTGCCGAGTTTATAAGGAGATCAAACCATGACCACCACCCAGGGGAACCCTAAATTGGTCGCAGCCTGCGGGCTATATTGCGGGGAGTGCCCCAAGTACAAGCAAGGCAAGTGCCCGGGTTGCCCGAGCAATGACAAAGCGACCTGGTGCAAAATCCGCGCGTGTTGCCAAGCCAACGGCTACAACAATTGTGCGCTCTGTCCACTCTTCATCGACGTGCGCGAATGCGGCAAGTTCAACAACTTTGTCGCGCGCCTGTTTGCCCTGATCTACCGTTCGGATCGCACCGCCAACATCGCCCGCATCCGTGAGATCGGCGTAGAGGCTTATGCCGACGAAATGGCGACCAAAGGGCAAATGACCCTCCGCCGCAAACGTTTATTTTAAGCCAACGAGGAGATCATCGTGTCATTCAAATATACGCACACCCGCTTGTTGGTCACTGACTTTCGCGCATGTTTCCGCTTTTACCGCGACGTGTTGGGCTTCACGCCCACTTTGGGCGATGAAAACGGCATATACGCGGAATTCGCCACCGGCACGCTGCACATCGCGCTTTTTGATAAGAACGAAATGGCCGCCACAGTGGGCACGGCCTCGCTACCCGCCCGCCTGCCCATCCAGGATCGCGTCTGCTTGGTGCTGAGCGTGGAGGACGTGAACGCGAGAAGCACACACTTACGCGCGCAGGGCGTGGCACTGCTCACGCCGCCGACCGATCATCCGAACTGGGGCATCCGCACCGCCCACTTCCGCGACCCCGACGGCAACTTGATCGAGATCAACCAGCCGCTTTAGGATAAGCGCCAGCCCTCACCCCACACGCAGGCAGCGCACCGAGGGCTGGCGCAGATTTCCCCACCTCTGCTACACTTAGCCCCGACGTGCTCGCAGACCCAACAAGGACCCTTCCCCATGCGAAAATTGCTCAGCCTCAACACGCTTTTGATCTTCGGGGTGGTGGCGGTCGCCCTACGCTGGCAGGGCGCGGACGAAAGCGCCATTTTCCTCAGCTCCGCCCTGGCTATCGTCCCCCTGGCCGGACTGATCGGCACATCTACCGAGGAGATCGCCGCCCGCCTCGGCCCCCAGATCGGCGGGCTGCTCAACGCCACGATGGGCAACGCGGCAGAGCTGATCATCACGATCTTTGCGCTGCGCGAAGGCCTGACCGAGCTGGTGCGCGCCTCGATTGTCGGCTCGGTGTTGGGCAACTTGTTGTTAGTGATGGGCATGGCGATCTTCTTCGGTGGGCTGAAAAACGGCTTGCAACGCTTCGACCGCCGCCGCGCCAGCATGAACGCCACGCTCGTGATCTTGGCGTTTATGGCGCTGGCGATCCCCTCGCTTTTTGATAGCACCTTTGTGGCGAAAGAGGCTTTTTCCTCCGAGCTGCTGCTCAGTGAGGGGATCGCGCTGATCCTGATCGCGCTTTACGCGGGCAGCGTGATCTACGCGCTGCGCACTGAAGACGACGCGATGGAAGAAGCCGTTGAGCACCACGAACCCCAATGGACGATGGGCGTAGCGGTG
>JALSSH010000071.1 GCA_026984385.1 Ardenticatenia bacterium
AATGTGGCGGGGTTGCCTGTGCCCGCGCCGAGCTGGATATTGTACGGATGCCAGATCACGCACTTTTGGCTGCGCCAGAAGTCATGCAGCTTGAGGATCACGTTTTGGAATAGATGGGATTGCTTCATCCAGCCACCGCCTCGCTTTTCGTGAGTGTTGTATATCGGCGCGCATTATAGCACAGACTCGGCGCGGCGGGACGGGCATGGACGTTCACCGGCCCGAGTGGGCGTTTGCGGCGAGTGGGGCGTTCTGGGCGCGCCGCCTAGCCGCGCATCCGCGCGGCTGACGCGCGGCTCTGCCGCGCGTAGTGCGCCGTATGGCGCACGGGCGGCGCGCCCTCCCGACGGCGGACGTTCCCCTGCCGTGAGCGGTCGCCGACCGCCCCCGTCCCGTCGCTGCGCTGCCGCGCCGAACGCGCAGCGTTCGCGCGGCGGGGTCAAGGGGCGTTAGCCCCTTGCGGGGTGTGGGGCAGCGCCCCACACCAACGCGCCCCCGATCCAGAACGGCCCTTATCCCGCCGTTGACGTGCTCACTGCTCGATGCTAAGGTAAACGACGACAAACCAACACAAAAGGGAACAATCAACGTGGAAGAACGCTTGCAAAAACTGATCTCCCAAACGGGCATCACGTCCCGCCGCGCCGCCGAAGAGTTGATCCGCCAGGGGCGCGTCACGGTTAACGGGCGTGTGGCGCAGCTCGGCGACAAAGCCGACCTGGCCCGCGACGTGGTGCGCGTAGACGGCGAGCCGCTCAAGCCGCCCAAATTCGTTTATTACCTGCTGAACAAGCCGCGCGGCGTGCTGAGCGCAAACAAGCCCTTTGGCGACGACAAACGCCCGTTGGTGCTGGACTTTGTCCCGCACCAGGGGCATTTGTTCACGGTCGGGCGCTTGGACGCCAACAGCGAGGGGCTGATCATCCTGACCAACGACGGCGAACTCGCCCATCAACTGACCCATCCCCGCTACGGCCACACCAAAACCTACCGCGTGTTGGTGGAAGGCCACCCCACGCGCGAAACGTTAGAAAAGTGGCGCAACGGCGTTTACCTGGACGAAAAACGCACTTTGCCGGCCAAAGTGCGCGTGTTGGAGTCTCGCAAGGACGATACGTGGCTAGAAGTCGTGCTCCGCGAGGGGCGCAAGCGCCAAATTCGGCGCGTGGCGGCCATGCTCGGGCATCCGGTCAAGCGACTGATCCGCGACAAGATCGAGTTCCTGGAGCTGGGACATCTCAAACCCGGGCAATGGCGCGAGCTGACCCCGCGCGAAGTCCAGCAGCTCAAACGAGCGCCCAAGCCTACGCGCAAACGTCGCGGCGGACGGCGGCGTCAGCGGAAGGAGTAGCGCGCGATGGGCGGGCCACGTGAGCTGAGTTCGGCGCATGTGTATCCGATGGTGTACAACCAGGCGCGGCTGGATCGGCGGCGGCGTTTTTTGCGCGACTGGGTGTTGCGCCCGTTGGCCTTCGGGGTGCTGATGCGGCTCGACGCGCAGGGCCTGGAACACATCCCCGCCGACGGCCCGACCATCGTCATTATGAACCACATCGCCGCGATGGACCCCTTCGTGGTGGCGGGGATCGTGACCACGCGCTGCCTGGTGCCCATGTCTAAGATCGAGAACGTGCGCCACCCGCTGATCGGGCTGATCGCGCGCGCCTGGGGCGTGTACCCGGTGCGGCGCGGCGAGCCAGACCGCCAGGCGCTCGCCAGCACGCTGGCGCTGTTGGCGCAAGATCGCCCTGTTCTGATCGCGCCGGAGGGCACGCGCAACCCCGCCATGATCGAAGCGCGCGACGGCACGGCCTATTTGGCCGTGAAAGCGGGCGCGACCATTGTACCGGTGGGCTTGGAGGGCACGGATCGCTTTCCCGCCACCTGGAAACGTCTCCGCCGCACGCCGATCACGGTGCGCGTGGGGCCGCCGTTCCGCTTCCGTGCAAAAGGCGGGCGCGTGCCGCGCGCGGTGTTGCGCCCGATGACGCGCGAGATGATGTGGCAAGTGGCTAAGCTGTTGCCCGCTCACCGACGCGGCTTTTACGCGGATTTGGAGCATTTGACCACCGATTACCTGGAATTTGTGCCCGCCTAGCGCGGGCGCGGGTTTATAATGAGGGCGTTTGAGCGAAAATAGTGCGCTATGAAGGAGTGAGCCGATGACCACAGGCCCGAACTATGCGTTCTTCCAGGGAAAGATCGTGCCGATTGAAGAGGCCAAAGTCAGCGTGATGACGCACGCTTTTAATTACGGCACGGGCGTTTTTGGCGGTCTGCGCGCGTATTGGAACGAGGAGGAAGAGCAACTTTACATCTTCCGCCCCCTAGACCACTTCCGCCGCGTGTTGAACTCCGCCAAAATGTTGCTCATGGAGCTACCCTACACTGCCGAGGACATGCTCGGCATTTTGCGCGACTTGTTGCGCAAGGAGAACTATCGCGGCGTGGACGTGTACATCCGTCCCTTAGCCTACAAGTCCTCCGAGGGGATCGGCGTGCGCTTGCACGATTTGGAATGCGACTTTACCATGTTTGCGTTGCCCTTCGGCAGCTACATCCCCAACGAGGAAGGCTCGCGCGTGACGTTTTCTTCGTGGGCGCGCATTGACGACAACATGATCCCTGCGCGCGGCAAGATCGTTGGCGCGTATGCCAACTCCGCGTTTATCAAGACGGACGCGGCGCTGGCGGGCTATGATGAGGCGTTGGTGTTGGACCAAAGCGGCCACATTTCCGAAGGCAGCGCGGAAAACTTCTTCATGGTGCGCGACGGCGTGGTTTATACCCCGCCGATCACGTCCAATATTTTGGAAGGCATCACCCGCCGCACCGTGATCCATTTGTTGCGCGAGGAGATGGGCATGGAAGTTGTGGAGCGGGTGATCGACCGCACCGAGGTTTACATCGCCGACGAGGCTTTCTTCTGCGGAACGGGCGTGCAGATTGTGGCGATTGCGGAAGTCGACCACCGGCCCGTCGGCACAGGGCAGATGGGGCCGGTGGTGCGGCGGTTGCGCGAGCTATACTTCGACCTTGTGCGCGGAAAGCTCTTGCGCTATCGGGAGTGGAACGTGCCCGTTTATGAGGCGCACTGAGCGCCGCGCCAGCACATAGCCCAGCAGCAAAATCGCTTGGGCGCTAGAGGCGACGATCTCGGGGTTTTGGCAGGTGATGTTGCCGGAGGGGACTTTGCGCTGTTCCATGAACCAGCGCCCAAACAGGTACGCTGCACCTGCCAGCCCCGCGATGATGCCTATGCCACGCGCTTTGCCGCTATCGGTTGAGCCAGCAATGGTCAGCGGCGCGACAAACATCAGCGCGCGGATAAGGTACGTCCCGATAAAAATTTTAGCGTGGCACACCTTCGGGTAGGGGGATTTCATCAGATAGCCGAAGGCATAGGTTTTGTCGATCACGATGGCGACCAATACCAATATCCCCAACATCGTGCCGAAAGACGATTCGCTCGGCACGGTGAACAGCAAAATGACGTTGAGCAAAAACAGGCCGTAGAGCGCAAAATCCCATATCGGCTGGTCGGTCAGCCAGAGCGATGCGAGCATGGCTTTGTAGTCCATCGGTATAATGCCTTTCTTTGTGTGTTGTTGAGGACGAGGCGGCGCGATAAGGTGCGCCGTGCCTGTATTGTAATCATAATTTGCCTTTCTTTGCAGGAAAAGGGAAGCGATGAGCCATTGGCGCACGATTCGACGTGCGGAAACGGGCGAGGTGGTCTTGGCGCGCGCCAAGTGGTGCGCGAGCTATGGGTGTCATCTGCGCGGCTTGATGTTTCGGCGCGGGCTGACAGAAGACGAGGGATTGCTTTTTGTGTATCGTCGTGCCAGTGTGATGGACGCCACGATCCACATGTTTTTTGTCTTTTTCCCCATCGCGGCGGTGTGGCTGGATAGCGCGGGGCACGTGGTGGACGCGCAGCTCGCCAAGCCCTGGCGCCCGATCTACAAGCCTGCGCGCCCTGCCCGCTACCTGATCGAAGCGCATCCGAAGCTGTTGGAGCGGGTGCGCGTCGGCGAACGTTTGATTTTTGAATAGCGGCGGGCCTGTTGCGGGTTGGGGGGCGCGGTGCGCTATAATCTCGTTCATCGGGCGACCGTCATAACGGAAACGGAGAACGCGCTATGCTTTCTTGGAACACCTTTCGCAGCGTCCGCCGAACGCTTGCACTGGCGCTGGTGGTGGCGCTGGCGTTGAGCGTGCTGGGGGCGGCCTATTTGGTGAGCGTGGTGGGGGTGCGCCCCTTTGCCCACGCCCAGAGCGATCAGCCGCCGAAAACCGAAGAGCTTTTCCGCCCCTTCTGGGAATCCTGGGACTTGCTGCACGCCAATTATGTAGACCCGCTCGATGATGCGGCGCTGGCGGAGGGCGCGGTCGAAGGGCTTCTGGGCGCGGCGGAAACGTTGGGGTTGGACGTGGCCGACCTGCAAGCGCCTACTCCACCCGCCGACTGTGAGGGGCAGGCCTGCTTTGCGCCCATGTGGGCGCTGTGGCAGACGCTGCACGAACGCTTTGCGGACGCGCTGGACGCGGAAGCCGATAACGCGCTGATGGAGGGCGCGCTGCGGGCGATGGTCGCTTCCATTGGCGATCCACACACCGAATATATGGACCCTGAAACTTTCGCGCGCGTCAACG
>JALSSH010000072.1 GCA_026984385.1 Ardenticatenia bacterium
GACAACTCCTCAATGGAAAAGTACGAGCCGCTGGTTAGGCCGGGAGGGCTTTTCATCGTCAACGACTCGATGATCGTGCGCCCCCCCCAACGCCAGGATATCGAGATTGTGCAGTTGCCCGCCACCACGCTGGCCGGTGAGCTAGGATCGGCGAAAGTAGCGAATATGCTACTTTTCGGCGCGTTGCTGGCCCGGCGGCCCATTGTGGCGATGGCAACCGTGCAGCACGTGCTGATCGAGAAGCTCGGCGAGCGCAAAGCGCACCTGCACGAAGTTAACATCGCGGCGCTGAAACGCGGCTATGAGCTGGGGATGCAGCAAGCGGAAAAAATCTAGGCGAGCAATCCACCGTCTACGGCAAACGCGCGCGGTATGGGAATTCCTATGCCGCGTGCGCTTTGTTTTTTGCGAGGGGCACTCAGTCTTTCCGCCGTGAGTATTGCGCGGAGGCAGCTATTTGTGCGGTCAGTTTGTGCACATATTGCCACAACGCCCCCAGCCGCTTACTGGTTTTGGGCGCGCGTCGTGCCGTGCTCTGGGCCAAACGCGCCAGCTCGTTTTCCACCGCCACTAGCGGCTGATAAAACTGCGCCAGCACTTTGCGGAGCTGCCGCTCATATTGTCCGTCGCGCTCGCGCAGCTCTTGGCGGGCGGCTTCCAGCGCCTGGGCACGGCGCTCGGCCACGTGCATCAGCCGCGCGCTGAGCAGCGCCACCGCCACATAGTCCGCCAACGTGCGCAAGAGCCGCGCATGATAATACTCAAAGGCAACTTGCTGCTGATAGTTGCCCACCGCCAACACACCAAGCGCGCGTTCACGCACCACCAGCGGCACATACACCGCCGCGTAAAGGTCGCGGGAGGCCTTGAAGCGGCGCAGCGCATCGCCGGCCACGACCAGTTCTTGCCGCGAGGTCATCACCAGCTCGGCCAGCTTGTCATTAACCGGCTCGCCGAGCCGGTCCAGCAAGGTAAGCGGCAAGTTGTGCCCCGCGCGTAAAATGGTCTGACCACTACGGTCGTCGCGGAGCAACAAGAAGGCGTGGTCGGCGCCGGTGATCTCCCGTGCACCTTCCAGCGCCATATCAAAGACTTCGTCCAGCTCGCCCAGCGCGACCACCTCTTGCCCCATCGCGTAGACAATCGCCAGAGCGTTCGCCTGCTCGTCCAGCACCTCTTGGGTTTGGGCGAGTTCTCGGCGCAACTTCGCGCGTTGGCGACGCAAGCGAACCTCGGTCAAGCCGCGTTCGACGGCGGCCAACACCTCGGCTTCGCGCAGCGGCTTGGTGACGTAATCCGTCGCGCCGAGCCGCAACGCCTCGGTGGCAGCGCGTGGGCTGTTGTGGTCGCCCATTGCCACCACCGGCCCGCGATACCCTTGGGCGCGCAAGGCAAACATCAAATCGTGGCCGGAAAGCCCGGGCAAGCGCAAGTCTACCAAGATCAAGTCCGGCTGCTCGCTGCTAAGCAAGGTCAGGGCGTCCGGCGCGTCTTTAGCTTCCAGCACGCGGTAATCACGTGGGGCGAAAACCTGGTCATGGAGCAACGCGCGTACTTCGGCGTCGTCGTCCACGATCAAAATGGTGTCGGGTTGATCGGCCATCGCAATCGCCTATCTTCCTACGTGGTCATCCCGAGCTTACGCCCAGAATGGATCGCGCGCAACTGACGGCGGCGAACAAGATAAAGAAAATGCCAGGCTCGGCAGCCCGGCACCCCTCTAACATCGCGCAGAACACGCAATGGCCTAGTGCGTTCCCTGGCGAGAGCGCCGAATAGCAGCTTTGAGGGTGTCCAAATCGGCAAACGGCCCCTCAGCGTGCAACACCTGGCCGATCTCCAACTTGAGACGGTTTTCTTGCATGGCCTGGCGGGCCTTTTCGCGGTCTTTAAGAGGGTAGAAGTATTCCATAGACTGGCGCAAGCGCATCTCGATCCGTGCGCGAATGGGGGAAATGTGATCGGTGTCCGTGATGATGACGAAATCGTGGGAAGCCAGGTGGCCGACAAAGTCCGTTTCGTTGCCCACTTCGCGCACGGCATTGTTCATCATCAAGCTGACGGCGCGCAACACGTCATCGGAGGCGACAAAACCGTACAGTTCGCGGAAGGTTTCCAGCCCCTGGATGGTGACAAGCAACGCCGCCCACTGGTTTTCACTGATGACAAGTTGCCGCAGTTTTTCGTCTACCATCGCGCCTTCCGGCAAGTTGGTCACCGGATTGGTGAGCGAGGGCAGCGTGGCGCGCTGAAGTACGTTGCGCACACGCAAACGCAGCTCTTGAATGTCAAACGGTTTGGTGATGTAGTCCACTACGCCCAGTTCCAGGCCGGAAAGTTTGTCCACGCGGTCACGCTTTTCGGTCAAGAAGATGATGGGCATGTTTTGCGTGCGGCGGTCGGTGCGCAAACGTCGGCAAACTTCATAGCCATCGATATCCGGCAGGCGAATATCCAACACGACCAAATCCGGGGCACTATCTCGCGCCAAACGCACGGCCTCTTCGCCCCATGCGGCGGTTTGCACCTCATAGCCCTGCACACGGAAGTAAGCGTTGAGCATCTCGGCAAGGTCGAGATCGTCTTCCACAATCAAAATTTGGGCCTTGTCGGTCACGGCATCCCCCTTGTGGGCGTTAGATAGCCTGCGAGCACATCAACACTCCACCCAACAGACACCACACCGTCCCCCATGCCGACGGTGCACGGTGCACAGCTTACGTAGGCGGACGTGCTCCAAAAGTAGCTAGAGCAGTTTTTCCAGCTCTTTGACCGCACGCGACATATCCAGGAAGATCAAGCCCAGCTTGGCTTGTTCGCGCGCCAGCACAGTGAGCACGGCCTCTTCGCCGATAGCGCTGAGGATCACGAAGCCGTGTTCGCCCTTGACGTAGACCTGCTCCAGCTCGCCGCGCCCCAATTCGGAAGCAATCCGCTCACCCAACGAGAGCATGGCAGCGGACATCGCGGAAACGCGGTCTTCCTCGATGTTGCCGGGCAGGGACGACGCCATGTTCAGGCCATCCACGCTGACAATCGCTGCTGCTTCCACATCCGGTGAACTCACTTGCAGATCGCGCAGGCGTTCGTGTAATTGGTCAGTGCGTGATTTAGCCACGTCGTTCTCCTGATCACATACTAGGGTGTCTCAGCCGAAATGTTACCAGTGGGTGTTGAGGACCCGTCCTTAGTTTTTTGTGTGAGGCAGGCGACATACAACCTGTTTCCCCGTAAAATATCGCCCGTATGAGCCGTACTGTAGCACAGCGCCTATACCTTGTCAAGCAAGGGAGAAGTGCACTCCGCACAACACAATCTTAAGGATTGTCGCAGGGCAAAAAAGGCACGTTTTCCCCTAACTTTTTAACGCGAAAACCAGTTTTTCAGCCGCCGCCAATAAAGCCGGGCGCGCGTGGCGGTGGGTAACTGCACATATTGGAAATGGAGCGCGGCCAGCTCCGGCGCTGCTTGGGCAGGGTTTGGGGTAAGCGGCTTGTGCCAATAGACCGGTTGGACAAAACGCGGACGCTCATCAATGTACTGCAGCGCGTGTTGCCATTCTTGACGGCAATATGTGGAACGGGCGCTGTGTTCGCTCCAAAAAAGTTGGAAAACGGCGCTTTGCTCGATCATCTCCAGCAAACGCGCATTCCACTTTTCCCCCGCACGCAGATCGTAGATATCCACCAGCATCTTTTGCCCCAACATCTCCCGCAACCGTCGGAAATATTGCATCACCGGCGTGTCGCGGTGCGAATAGGAGGCGAAGATCGGGTCGTAGCGCGTCATGGTAGCTTCGTGGGTTGTGCCGCTCGCGGCGCTTTGATCGGGCCGCACGGCGCGCATTTGCAACGGAATTTCCCCGATGATCAGCGGCCCCAGGTAGATTTGCACCTGTCCTTCCAGCGTTTCGGGCAAGTCTTGGGGGGCGCTGAAAAGAAAGGTCACGTAGCGATAGGGCGGCTGCCAGATAAGCGGCTGTTCGGGCGGGTCAAAGCGCAGCCCTTCCACTCGCGGCACAACGGTGAGCAGCGCGCCTTGTGCCAAAGAGACTTTGCTCGGCACAGAACGGTCGGCGGGCTGCTCGCCCAACAAGGCGGACTGTCCGGCGGCGATCTCGCGCACCTGTTCCCAGGCGCTCAGTGTGTGCGCAAAGACCAGCAGCGCGTAGGGCTTTTGCGGCGCGAGCCGCGCGGGGTAAAAAGCGCTGAGCTGAGGCGGTTCGGCGGCGGAAGTTGAGGAAGATGCGGGCATCGAGCCACCAGGACGGAGAAGGTGCGGGGGAGAAGGCACGTCACGACGGCGCGGACGCACGGCTTCCTCGTGCTCTGGAGCTACGGGTGGTTTACCGAGGTAAGCCTCGTCGGTGTCCATTTCGGATAGCGCTTCTTCCCAGTCCACATCGGCCAGTGAAGGAGCATCCAGGGCCTCGTCTTGAAGCCCCGTGCGTGCTGCTTTTGCCACCCACGCGAGCAACTCCTCGCAACTTTCCCCTTGCCTCGGGTCACAATGGGCGATAGGCACGTCTTCCGGCCACCAGGTCGGCAGCGCCCAAGGGGATCGCCACACGCCGAGCAGCGGAACGGACGCCCCGTAAGCCAGCTCGACCAGGTCGCGCGCGCCCTGCGCTTCTGC
>JALSSH010000073.1 GCA_026984385.1 Ardenticatenia bacterium
CAAGTGGGTTGTTGCGAAAGCTTCGCCCCCTCAGCGTATCACATCATACGGCGAGAGTTCCGCCCAGTTCGGTCCAACCCGCGCGTCGGCAATCAGCGGCACGATCAGCTCAAAGGCGTTTTCCATCACGTCCACCACCAACCGCGCGACCCACATCAGCTCGTCGGCGGGCACTTCCAACACCAGCTCATCGTGCACCTGAAGGATCATGCGCGCATCGTAGCCGCCCTTGCGCAGCGCCCGCGCCAAGTTGATCATGGCGATCTTGATAATGTCGGCGGCTGTGCCCTGGATAGGCATGTTGATCGCCTCCCGTTCGGCGCGCTGGCGAGCCTGGTAGCCCACGCGCTTGTTGCCCTGCTGGAACTCGGGGAAGTAGCGCCGCCGCCCGAGCAGCGTTTCAGTGTAGCCGCGCTCTTTGGCTTGGCGCACGGCCTCGTCCAGATAGCGCCGCACGCCCGGGAAATGCTCAAAATACTCGGTGATGAAGGCCTCGGCCTCGGCCAGCGTCAAACCACTGTCACGCGCCAAACGGAACGCGCCCATGCCGTACATCAAGCCGAAGTTAACGGACTTGGCAAAACTGCGCTGCTCGTAGGTCACCTGCTCGGGCGGCACTTTGTAGACGGCGGCGGCAGTGGCGCGGTGGATATCTTCGCCTCGGCGGAACGCTTCGATCAGCGCCTCGTCGCGGCTGTAGTGCGCCAAGATGCGAAGCTCCACCTGGCTATAGTCCACCGCCAACAAGCGCCATCCGCGCGGCACGATGAAGGCGCGGCGCACGCGGCGGCCTTCTTCGGTGCGGATGGGGATATTTTGCAAGTTCGGGTTGCTGGAAGAAAGCCGACCCGTGACCGTGCCGGTTTGGTTAAAGGTGGTGTGCACACGACCGGTCTGTGGGTGCACCAGCGCGGGCAGCGCGTCCACATACGTGGACTTGAGCTTGCTGAGCGCGCGCCACTGCAAGATCACCTCGATGATCGGGTGTGTGCCGCGCAACGCCTCCAACGTGGCCGCGTCGGTGCTGAAGCCGTGCGTTGTCTTGCGCAACCCGTGCGTGGGCAAGCCGAGCTTGCCGAAAAGCACGTCGTTGAGCTGTTTGGGGCTGCCGAGATTGAACTTGCCATACCCGCCGCTGAGCGCGTAGGCCTCGTCTTCCAGCTCGGCCAGGCGATGGGTCAGCTCCCTGCTGAGCGCGTGCAAATAGGGCACGTCCAACAGCACGCCCGCCATCTCCATATCCGCCAACACCGGCACAAGCGGCATTTCGATCTGCTCAAAAAGCGGCCAGACGTTGCGCTCCTCCAGCTCCGGACGCAGTGCGTCCACCAGCCGACGGGTCAGCGCGGCGTCGGCGGCGGCATACGGGGCGGCGCGCTCAATCGGCACACGGTCCATCGTGCCCTGGCCCTTGCCGCGTTTGCCGATCAGCTCCTCAATCGGCTGCATCCGCACGTCCAACACCATCCAGGCGAGGTCTTTCAGGCGCAAATTGCGGCTGCTGGGGTCGCGCACCCACTCGGCGATCATGGTGTCGAACGCAATCGGGGCCACGTCCACGCCGTGCCGCCGCATCACGACCAGGTCATAGGCGGCGTTGTGCGCAAATTTGGGGATGTGCGGGTCGGTGAGCGCAGGGCGCAGCGCTTCCAGCACGCGCGCGCGCGGCAATTGGTGGGGCGTGTGTTCGGCCACCAGCGCGGGTTGAGCGCTTGGGTCGGCGGGCGCGTTGGGCGCGATATGCCCAACGGGCACGTAGTAGCCGCGCTCCCCGTCCACTGCCAACGCAATGCCGACCAAGTCGGCGCGTATTCGGTCTAGCGCGGTCGTTTCCACGTCAAAGGTGATGTCGTCGGCTTGGGCCAACGTTTCGACCAACGCGCGCAATTTCTCCTCGCTGTCCACGACCGTATAGGGCACGACCGGCTCGGTGGGCTGGGCGCTTTCGGCCACCTCAAACATGCTCAATTGACGGGCGTCGCTTGCGGTTTTGGGGCGCGCTTTCAAGCGGTCTACCAGCGAGCGGAACTCCAACGCGCGGAAAAGCTCGGCCACCCGCTGCGGATCGTAGTCTTGGGCGACACACGCGCTCAAGTCGATCTGTACGGGGATGTCGCGCTGAATGGTCGCCAGCTCGCGGGAAAGGAAGGCGTTTTCGCGGTCGGCGGCCAGCTTTTTTTGCAGCGCGCCTTTGATCTCGGCCAGGTGGTCATAAACGCCCTGCACGCTGCCGTAAGCGCTGATGAGCTTGAGCGCGGTCTTTTCCCCTACCCCGTGCACACCCGGGATATTGTCCGAGCTGTCGCCCATCAGCCCCTTGACCTCGGCCCACTGCTCGGGCCGCAATCCGGCGTACTTTTGTTGGAAGCGCGCCAAGTCCCACACGTCCGGCCCGTTTTGGCCGCGTTTGCGCGCGGGCAGTTGGACGCGCGTGTGCTCGCTGAGCAGTTGGAGCAAGTCGCGGTCGCCGGTGATGATGCGCACGTCCACGCCCTGGGCTTCGGCTTGTTGGGCAATCGCGCCGATCACGTCGTCCGCTTCGTAGCCGTCCAGCTCAATGATCGGGATGTTGAACGCTTCTACCACCTGGCGGATGCGGTCAAGTTGGATGCGCAAATCGTCGGGCATTTTTTCGCGTGTGCCCTTATAGTCCGCGTAGCGCTCTTCCCGACCGGAAAGCCCTTGGTCAAAGACCACCGCGATATAGTCCGGCTTTTCGTCCAGCAAATCCATCAGCGCGCGCGCAAAGCCGTAAACCGCGTTGGTCGGCTCGCCGCTGCGGGTGTGGAAGCTCTGAACGGGCAGCGCGAAGTACATCCGATAGGCGAGCGCGTGCCCGTCAATGAGCACAAGCGTCGGGCGTGGCATGGCGACCTCCTGGGATGGTCTGGGTAAGGAGCGGAGGACTGCGCGTCCGCCGGCACGAGTGGGCGTTTGCGGCGAGTGGGCCGTTGGGCGCGCCGCCTAGCCGCGCTGCGCGCGGCTGACGCGCGGCATCCGCCGCGCGTGGTGCGCCGCAGGCGCACGGGCGGCGCGCCCCCGACGGCGAACGCTCCCCGACGGTGCGCCTTCACCGGCGCTCCACGTTCCCCGCCCCATGCCGCGTGCAGCGCGGCAGGGTCAAGGGGCGTGGGGCAGTGCCCCACAACAACCGAACGCGCGTATTATTATAGCACTTCCGCGCGCGGGCGTGTGCGCGTATACTACGAGGAAACGGGGATGAGAGGGCAGAGATTGGGGAATAGGAAAGCGGACGATGACCACGCAAACCGAAAAACACGGCATGGGCGTCCAGGAGATCATCGGGGACAAACGCGAACAAGTCTTGGCGCTGATCGCGCGCTACGGCGGCTACAACGTGCGCGTCTTCGGCAGTGTGGCGCGCGGAGAAGCTAGGCCGGATAGCGACGTAGATTTCTTGGTGCAGTTTCCGGAAGGAACGAGCATGTTTGACCTGGTCGAGCTGTGGCTGGACTTGCAAGAGCTGCTCGGGCGCGACGTGAGCCTGATCCCCGACACCGACACAACCCAGCCGCGCCTCGTCCGTGTGCTCCGCCGAGCGCGTAAGGACGCCGTGCCGCTATGAGCAAAACGAACGTCGACTACGTGCGCGACATAGTCGAAGAGCTGGAAGACATTCTGACCTTTACCTCCGAGGGACAGCAGACCTTCATGGAAAGCGAAGTGATCCAAAAGGCCGTTGTGCGTTCCTATGAGGTCATCGGGGAGATTTGCAAGCGGTTACCGTCGGAACTACGCGACGCCAACGCACAGATCAACTGGCGGAAACTGATCACGTTTCGTGATTTTTTAGCGCACCACTACGACGTTATCGATTGGCACTTTGTGTGGGAGGCCGTCGAGGATGCCCCGGCGCTGCGGGCAGCCTTCCGCGAACTGTTGGAAAAGCTAGAAACCCACGAAAGCGAATAAACGCGCCCGCCCAAGCGACTCTTAGCAAAGCGAACGTGCAGCCGTTACCACTCTACACACGTACCGCGTGTCCGTCAGGGACACTGCGGGCCGTCGTAAAGTTCTGCCACGTCTACGTCCGACGGCACACGCACCCAACCGTACTCCAAACGCCCGTCGCGCCACACGCCCACCAACAGCCATTCCACCGTCTCTTGGTCGGGGTCAAGCAAGGCGCGCCGCTCCAACACTTGCGCCAACACCGGAACACCCTCCGCCAGTGTGCTCGCTCCTTCCAACGGGATCGTGTAAACCGGCCAATCCATCATCTCCGACGAAACCACATAGCAACCCACCGCCATATACGCCGCAATCGTGGCGTCCACGTTTGGGGTGGCGCTGGGCATAGGCGTTTCCGTCCAAGCATGTGCCGTCGCCGTGAGCGCCGAGGCGGCCAACATCTGCGCGGTGGCGGGCACATTGGGCGTGCGAGTGGGTGTGTGTGTCAGCGTGGGCATCGGCGTTTCCGTCCAAAGCTCCGCCGTGGCGGTCAGCCCCGCCACAAAAGCCGCGCGGAACGTTGCGTCAACGTTGGGCGTGGCGCTGGGCGTGGGCGTGTCGGTCCACGCCGCCGCCGTTTCGGTGAGCGCAGAAGCGGCCAACATCTGCGCGGTGGCGGGCACGTTGGGGGTAGATGTGGCGGTGGGCGTC
>JALSSH010000074.1 GCA_026984385.1 Ardenticatenia bacterium
GTGGCGGCGGGCAACCCTTTGGGCATCCGCTCGCTGGACGATCTGCCGCGCTGCCGCTACGTGAACCGTCAACGGGGCGCGGGAACGCGCGTGTTGTTGGACTATGAGTTGGAGCGGCGCGGCATAGACCCCGGCCAGATCGAAGGCTATGAGCGCGAGGAATACACCCACTTGGCCGTCGCCGCCGCGATAGCTTCCGGCAGCGCGGACTGCGGCATGGGCATCCGCAACGCGGCCATAGCGTTGGGGCTGGACTTTATCCCCGTGACCCAAGAGCGCTACGACCTGGTGATCCCTGCGGCGTTTTGGGACGCGCCGATGATCCAACATGTGCGCGCGCTGTTGAGCGATGCGGAGTTCCGCGCGGCGGTCGCCGAACAGCCCGGCTACGACGTGCACGCAATGGGCCAAGAGCTGGCCTTATGAGGCCGCTTTTTTGAGAAATTGCGGTTCTTGTGGGATAGTTAGGGAGGTTGTGGGGGTGGTTTCCGCTCTCTGACGCTGCGCTCAACAAACCTCACCGACCTGTTTTGCCACCTGCGTTCTAAGGCGCTTTACCCTTTGAGACCCTGCGCGCTTGCACCTTGCAAGGAGTGATGTAAAGATGACCCGCAAAATGCTTATTGACACCGACACCGCCTCCGACGACGCCGTCGCGATTATGATGGCGTTGCAAACGCCGGATATCGAGGTGGAGGCGATCACGATTGTTTCGGGCAATATGCCGGTGGAGCAAGGCAGTCTCAACGCGCGCTACACCGTCGAGCTGTGCGGTAAGGACGTGCCGGTCTATCACGGCGCGGAAAAGCCGCTCACCCGCGAAGTTTACCATGCCGGCTGGTTTCACGGGCCGGACGGCATGGGCGGCATGAACTATCAGACCACGCGCAAACCTGCCGAAGGGCACGCGGTGGACGTGATCATCGAGACGATCAAGGCCAACCCTGGCATCATCCTGGTGACACTTGGCCCGCTGACCAATATTGCGTTGGCGGTGGCACAAGCGCCCGAGATCGTGGAAAACGTCAGCCGCTGCGTGGTGATGGGCGGGGCGGCTAACACGGTCGGCAACGTCACGCCCGCCGCCGAATATAATATCTGGTGTGACCCTGAGGCGGCGCGCATGGCTTTTCGCTCCGGCTTGCCGATTGAGATGGTGGGCTGGGAACTTTGCCGAGGGGAGGCGAACCTCACCGACGAGGATATGCGCTATTGCAAAGAGGAGATCAACACCCCGCTGGCGCACTTTGCCATTGACTGCAACATCAGCGCGCTGAAGGCCAACCGCGAATGGCTGGGCGACCCCGGGTTGGGCCTGCCGGACCCTGTGGCGATGGCGATTGCCATTGACCCGAGCATTTGCACGCGCAAGAGCAAGCACTACGTCGAGATCGAGTGCGACGGCACTTACACGCGCGGGATGACGGTGGTGGACGAACTGCACGTTACCCCTTACGACACGCCCAATGTGGAGATGTGGCAACCGCTGGTGAAAAAGGGCGAGCCTCATATCACAGTGTGTTGGGAGATCGACGCCAAACGCTGGAAGGAATTGCTCTACCGGACCATGCGCTGAGCGCCGCAACCAAGGACGGGCAGGTGTCTTTTTCCTACGATTTTATCGGCGTGGGCGGGTTGTCGTATGACTTGCTGATGCGCGTGGCGCGTCTGCCGCTCGCCGACGCCAAATATCCGGCAGAGCTGTTGGACAAAGTGCCGGGTGGCTTTATTGCCAACGCCACATGCGCCGCCGCGCGCTTGGGTTTGCGCAGCGGCTATATCGGCTGGGTGGGCGACGACCCCGAAGGGACGATGCTCTACACGGACTTCCTCGCCTGGAAAGTCGAGCCGACGGGCTTGGTGGTCGTTCCCGGCCAGGTGACGCCTTTCACGCTCGTGATCACAGACGCCAAGGGCAAACGCGCCATCCTGATCCCTTCCTTTCCGCTCTATCGCGCCGAGCTGACCTATGAGCAGTTGGCCTTGGCGGGCCAAGCGCGCGTTTTGTACAGCTTCCCGCGCGACGCGGTTTGGTGCGCGCAACTGCGCCGTGCCTCGCTGGATGGCGGCGGGCTTTTGGCGCTGGACGTGGAAAACGCCGTGCCCATGCACGGCGACGAGTTGCGCGAGGCGCTGCGCTTGGCCGACGTAATCTTCCTGACCGAAGAGAGCCTGCGCAAATTGCGCACCAAACGGTTGCGCGATGTGGCGGAAGGCCGTCAATGGGTCATCTTGACGGCGGGCAAGCGTGGGGCGTGGGGGTTAGCAGGAGGGATGCGCAAGCCAATTCACCAGCCCGCCTATCACGTGCCGGTGGTGGATAGCACCGGCGCCGGAGATACGTTCCACGCGGCGCTTTTGGCGGCCAAGCTGGAAGGCGCAGACTTGGCCGAGGCCTTGCGCTTTGCTTCGGCGGCGGCGGCGCTGAAAATCCAACATCGCGGGGCGCGCGGTGGCTTGCCTACCCACGCCGAAGTTGAGCAACAAATGCTTTTGGGCTGAAGAACGGGCGTGCACAGTGGGGAATCGCTGATGAGCGTGCGCTATGTAACCTTTGGCGTCATTGTGGACGACATCGTTTTTCCGCGTGGCGAAACGTGCATGGGTGTTTTGGGCGGCGGCGGGCCACAAACGGCTTGGGGCATGGCGGCGGCGCTCGGCACAGGCGAGCAGGTCGGGCTGGTGGCCGGAGTCGGAGCGGACTTCGACGAAGCGATCCTTGCGCCTTTGCACGCAGCGGGGGTCAATTTGGAAGGCGTGCGCCAAACTGCCTACCCGACACCGCGCGCCTGGCAAGTGCTGGAGTTCGGGGGGCGGCGCACCCAGGTTTGGCGCGTGCCGACCGAAAGCTTGGGGCCGCAACTGGCGCGTAACTGGGATGTGTTGCCCCCTTCCTACCGCGACGCGCGCGCCTTTCATTGGGGCGTGCATCCGGACGAGGCGCGCTCGCTGAACTTTGCGCGTCAGCTCCGCGAACAGGGGCGGCGCGTGAGCTTAGAGCCGTTCCGACCGGCGGCCCGTCCGCTGGAAGACGAGGCGTTGGCTGCTTGGTTGAGCGCGTGCGACGTGTTTTCGCCCAATTTGCTCGAAGCCTACTCGTTGGCCGAATGCGCCGACGAGGCAACCATCCTAGAACGCTTCCGCGCGCTGGGTGGGCAGATGCTCGCTTTGCGACGTGGCGCGGATGGCGCGGATGTTTGGGACTTGCAAGCGCGAGAGGGCGTGCACGTGGCCGCCGTGCCGGTGGACGTGGTGGACGAAGTCGGCGCTGGTAACGCTTTTTGCGGGGCGCTGCTAGTGCGGTTGGCGGACGGGCTGGAGGTGGCCGCGTGCCACGCCAGCGTAACCGCCGCGTATGTGGTGGAACACATCGGCCTACCGCCAAAGCTCCCCGCTCCGGAAAGCTATCAGGCGCGTTTACGCCAAGCGCACACCACCCTACGGGCGCTGCGTTGGCCGCACTAGAGCGTGATCACCTTGTCCGCGCGCCACTGGGCTTCGATGATGTCCCCCATGCCGCCCGCCAGCCCGACCCTGCGTTTGTCCGCCAGCCCGTAGGCGTTCAGGCAGGTGGAACAAGCGATCACGAGCACGCCTTGGGCTTCCAGCGCGCGCAGAGGCTCGATCACGGGCGAGCCTTCGCAAACCAGCTTGACGCCGCTGCCGTAAAAGCAGATCGCCGCCGGGAATTTGCCGTCGTCCAGCAGAATTTGCAAGTATTTAGCGATCAGTGTGTGTTGGAGTTCTGTTGGGCCGTGCCCCATGCCGTCGTGATTGACGAGGATAACGGTTTGGGAGGTGGTCATCAAAGCACTTTCCTTTGCTGCAAGGGGACGCGACAAGGCCGAGGCGCGGCGTCCCCGCCCGACAAATTTTGGCAACTTTAGCATTTTCGCGATTTTTGTTCCACTTACCAACGAGGAAAAATCCAATGAGCGACCGTTCTCCGATGCATCAGCAAATTGACACGTTGCCCAAACTGGTACGCGACATTGCCCAGCCTTTTGACGAGTCCGCGCGGGCGACGTTCGACTTTGAGCTGTGTACCTCGGTCAAGTTTATTCACCTGGTGGGCTGTGGAGATAGCCACCACGCGCCGGTGGGCGCGGAGCTGGCCTTCCACCAACTGGCGGGCGTGCCGACCCGCGCCGTGCGCGCATTGACTTTCAGCCGCTACCTTGCCCCGTATCTGCCGCCCACCGGCCCCAAGACCAATTTGGTGATCGCGGTGTCGGTTTCCGGCGTGGTCAGCCGCACCGTTGAGGCGCTGCGATTGGCGCGCAAGGCGGGCGCGGTCACGGTGGCGCTCACCGGTGCGCCGGAAGCTCCGTTGGCCCGTTCCGCCGAAAAGGTCTTCCAAACGACCGTCCCGCCTTTGCCGGACGAGTTGCGCGGGATGGTGGTGCCCGGGGTGCGCTCGTATTTGGCCTCGCAGATGGGTTTGTACACCGCCGCGATCCGCATCGGCGAGGTGCGCGGCCACCTGACTACCGCCCAAGCTAACGCGCTGCGGGCCGAGTTACTGGGCTTGGCCGAGGTGATGGAAGCGACGATCTTGGCGTGCGAGCCTATCGCCCATGCGTTGATGTTTGAGCAGTGGAAGGACATTCCGGAG
>JALSSH010000075.1 GCA_026984385.1 Ardenticatenia bacterium
TCGTAGAATTGATAAGCCCTGGGCGTAGGGTAGGCGTGTGCTTGTGTGGGCAGGGGTTCGGTATAAGATGATATAAAGCGCAAGTGAACAGTTCAAGGAGGAAAACAATGTTTAAGCGCACACGAGCCACTCTGTGGATGTTAGCGGCCTTGACGTTGGCTCTGGGCGTGTTGAGCGCACCGTCGGCCCTTGCTCAACCGCAGTCCCCTGCTCCGCTTTCGCAGTCTATGGAAGAAAGCGGCAACTGCACCGTCAACGAGTTCGACATTTTGGGCCAGGGGCACGCCTACATCCAGGGCGCTTCCGGCACATTGCCCCCGGGCATCACCCGCGATCAAATTATTGACCCAAGCAATCCGGCGTTGCACGTGGTGCGAGAGATCGGGCCGGAGGCAGTGGCGATTCTGGTGGTGGATGACTTCACGGGCGTGCCGAACGAAACCCCGCACGGGCGTTTGGTCACCGACTTGTTGCTGGAGATGATCCAAGCTGAGCCGATTTACGCCACACCGCCGCAGATGGCCTACGACCAGCCGACGATCTGGATGTGGACGCCTGCCGGATACGGCACGCTGCTGGTGGTGGAAGTGGATACCGAGGGCTACGACACGAACTTGTTGCGTTCGCGCGTGGAAGAAGCCGCCGCGCTGGTGATCGAGAAGTTCGGCGTGCGGCGGTTGGTGATGAACATGAGCTTTGTGCTTGTGCCTTGCGTCACGCCGGACTACGACCTTTACGCGCTGCGCGAAGCCGCGCAAAAAGGCGAGCGCGTCACCTTACTGGAAGCGGTCGCCCGCACGCGGCAAATCCCGCTGGAATTCCAAGAACGCAACGCGGCACAAATGCTCAAATCCTCCCTGATGGACGACCCGGGCGTGCAGGCGGTGGCGCGCGTGCTGGCCGCTTACGCGCAAGAGACCTCCGCCGAAACATCGCGCGGCGGCGCGCTCGACCCACTGCACGAGTTCATCCAAAAGTTCACCGGCATCAACCAATATTGGAATCCCTCTAGCGACGTGATGCTGTTCGCGGTGGGGTCGGCGGGCAATTTTGGGCGCAGCTTGGACGCCTTTGTGCCGGGTGCGTGGCTAGAAGTGGCCGCCACAAGCGCCTTTTTGGGCGCACGCGACCCCTGGGCAGGCAGCAATCGCGGCCAGGTGATGCTGGCCGGTGGGCTTTTCCCTTACGGCAACAGCTACCTGATCGGCACGTCATTCGCCGCGCCGGTGCTGAGTATGAACATGGCGTTCTATCTGACGCACAAGGAGCTGTGCCCGGAGCCACCGCTCACGCTCGACTTGTACAGCTTCCCCGATCCGCCGTTTTTGCGCGTGCTCAACCCCAAGTGCATTGCCGCCCGCCGCTGAGGGAGGGCTGCGGTCGCGCGCGTGCGCGGGGTGGGCGCGCCGCCTAGCCGCGCTCCGCGCGGCTGACGCGCGGCGGATGCCGCGCGTAGTGCGCTTTTCAGCGCACGGCGGCGCGCCCCGCGCCCCCGACCGCACACATTCCCACTGCGACGGCGCGCTCAAAAACTTGTGTCCACATGCAGCCAAAGGAACTTTTTATGCCAGACGCAAAACTTAATCATTTTTTCCGCCCGCGTGGGGTCGCCGTTGTCGGCGCATCGCGTGACCCGCAAAAGCTCGGGCACGGCGTGGTGCGCAACCTGATCGAATACGGCTACGACGGGCCGATCTACCCCGTCAACCCCCACGCCAACGAAATTTTGGGACGCAAAGCCTACCCTTCCATCCACGACGTGCCGGACCCGCTCGACCTGGCCGTGATCGCCGTGCCTGCGCCCAAAGTGCCCGACGAGCTGGAGCGCTGCGGTCAGCGCGGCGTCCCTGCCGTGATCATCATCAGCGGCGGCTTTCGGGAGATCGGGCCGGAGGGGGCCGCACGCGAACAGGCCATCAAGCGTATTGCGCACCGCTACGGCATTCGACTCCTCGGCCCCAACGGCATCGGCTCGATAGACACACACACCCCGCTCAACACCACCTTTGTCAAGGGAATGCCCGCGCGCGGCAACATCGCCTTTCTCTCCCAATCCGGCGCGGTCTGCGCGGCGATGGTCGACTGGGCGCGCGGCTCTGGCGTGGGCTTCAGCCGCATCGTCAGCCTGGGCAACCAAGTGGACGTGAACGAGTCCGAGATGTTAGCGGTCATCGGGCAAGACGACCAAACCCGCGTGATCACGATGTACATGGAGGGCGTTTCGGACGGGCGCGCCTTTGTCCAGGCGGCGGCTGAAGTGGCGCGCAAAAAACCGGTCGTTGTGCTGAAGGCGGGGCGCGGCGAAGGCGCGGCGCGCGCGGTCGCCAGCCACACCGGCGCGCTGGCGGGTCGCCGAGAAGCGTATGAGGCCGCTTTCCGTCGTGCGGGGGTGTTGCGCGCCCGCACAATGGAAGAGCTTTTTGACTGGGGGCGCGCGCTCGGTTGGCAACCGCTGCCCAAAGGTAACCGCGTCGCCATCCTGACCAACTCCGGCGGCCCGGGCATCCTGGTGGTGGACGCGCTGGAAGCCGCCGGAATGCAGCTCGCACCGCTCACCGAAGCGACCAAAGCGTACCTCCGCAAGCGTGTTCCGCCCGCCGCCAGCGTCAACAATCCGGTGGACATCCTGGCGGGACAGGGCCCGGCTATCTACACCTTGTGCCTGGACGCGCTGCTGAGCGACGAGACGGTGGACGCGGTCGTCACCATTACCGCGCCGCAAGACTGGTTCGCGCCGGTCAACTTGGCCGAGGTGATCGGAGACTTCACCGAGCGCGGCAAGCCGATCTTGGCCGTGATCATGGCCCTTGCTTCGGACAGCGACGCGACCGCCGTACTCCACCGCCGCCGCATCCCCAACTTCGCCTTCCCCGAGCGCGTCGGCAGCACGCTGGCGGCCATGTGGCAACGCCAACAGTGGCTCACCGCGCAGCAGGCCACCGAGGAAGCCGCCCCGCCGCTGGCCGAATGCGACGCGAAGGCGATCCGCACGGCGCTAAGCGGCGAGGGCTGGTTGCTGCCCGAAAGCGTAGACGCACTGCTGAGCGCCTGCGGGGTGCGCACACCCGGGGTTGGCGTGGCGGCGAGCGCCGAGCAAGCGCTCAGCCTGGCCGAGCAGGTCGGCTATCCGGTAGTGTTGAAGCTGGCCGCTGAGGGCGTGGTGCACAAAAGCGACGTGGGCGGGGTGGTGCTGAACATCGCGGACGCCGAGGCGCTGCGCCGCGCCTTCGACGCGCTGATGGAGCGTGCACACGCCGCGCTGCCCGCTGAGGCGGTAGCGGGCGCGTATGTGCAGAAAATGATCGGCGACGGCGTGGACCTGATCGTCGGCGTGGTGCGCGATCCGCAGTTCGGCCCGCTGGTGATGGCGGGCACGGGCGGCACGCAAGTTGAGCTGCTGCGCGACGTGACCTTTGAGCTGGCCCCGCTCACCCGCGCGCACGCCGAGGCCATGCTTGATCGCACGTTGGCGGGCAAGCTGCTGGGCGGCTATCGGGGCGCACCGCCTGCCGACCGCGCCGCCGTCGTGGACGTGATCGTGCGGCTGGGGCAGCTCGCCCATGAACAGCCCGCTTTGGCCGAAATGGAAATCAACCCGCTGATCGTGCTGGCGGAAGGGGAAGGCGCATGGGCCGTTGACGCCCGCGTGCGGGTCGAGCCGACGCCCTAAGCGCGATCAGTCGGCGGCTTGGGGTTGCGCGGCGGCTTCGGCGTTCAGCGCTCGGCGGAGATAGTGCCCGCTTGCGCCGAGCAGCCCCATCCCGATCCCCGTGTAAAGCACGGCCAGCGTCAGCCGAGGCAGGGAAGAGCGCCGCAGCGCGATCCCCAGCCCCATCATCAGCGCGATCAGCGCGTAAGTGGCGGGCGACTGGAAGCGCAACAGGTGCGCGCGTTGCGGCAACGCCTGGATGCGGCGGATGTTGCGTCCGGCCAGCCAAGTAAACTTGAAGCGGTACAGCGCCACACCGACCGCCACACCGACCAGCGCGTAGGGTGCGGCGTCAACGAGCGCGGCGGCGGTCAGCCAAATCACCGCGCGGGTCAGCAACATCAAGCCGGCGCCCGCCCACAGGATCGCGGCGGCCAGGTAGAGCCAGCGATGGGGCACGTGCCAGCGCGAAGAGGGATTTTGTGTGCTCATGGGTGTTTTACTCGCAGATGTGAACGCAAACCAGAGTGCGCGCCGAAAGCGTGCGGCGCGCGCCCCAGAGTATAGCAACATCTGCAGGGGCGGCAAGTTCAACACACGCTGAAGTTTGTGGGGCGCTGCCCCACGCCCCGCAAGGGGCGCAAGCGCCCCTTGACCCCGCCGCGCCAACGCTACGCGTTCGCGCGGCACAGAGCAGAGGAACTCGGGCGAATGAGGAAGGTCCACCGCTATTGAGCGTCCGCTGTCGGGCAGCGCACCCAGTGCCCGACCTTCTCAAACGCCCGGCTGCCAGCGAAAGCTCAGCGCCGCGAGGCGCGCGAAGCGCGGCTCGCGGGGGGTGCAGGGGGCGAAGCTCCCTGCTGGGGGCGCGGGGGCGAAGCCCTCGCACCCAAAAAACGCGCGGACACATGCTTTTGCACGTGCCCGCGCGTCGCGTTTACACTTCACGCGGTGAGCTTTAGCTC
>JALSSH010000076.1 GCA_026984385.1 Ardenticatenia bacterium
CATCTGGGCACCACGCCGGAATCGCTCAGCCGTGCGCTGCGCGCGCTCAAAGCGCAGGGCGCCATCCGCTACGACCGCTCCGCCATCGTCATCATCCAGCGCGAAACCCTCCAACAGATCGCCACCGACGGTTGCCTGCCCTGCTCCACTTCGTCTTAGTGTGTTCTCCCCTCAAAAAAATCAAATTTAAGTGATCAAAAACTTGATCCAGATCAAGGCGTGAAAGTCGTCACAATGCTACAATAAACTTTGATGCTCTCCAAAGGCGCATCAACGAGCCACTATCGTCACATAAGAGACGTGTTCAAAAGAGGGGTTATTTTGATGAGCGAAACACAGAATAAATCAAGTTGGTGGACAGCCGGGCGCGTGCTGGTGCTCGGACTGGTCGGCGTGATCATCGTGCTGGGGCTGATCCTGATCATCTCCGCCGTGAGCAAGTCCGACGAGACCACCGCCGGGCCGGAGCGCGTCAACGCGCTGGCAAACAGCGACAACGAGTGCGTCGTTTGCCATGAACGCAACACGCCCGGCATCGTGCAACAATACGGCTATAGCACCATGGCCGCCGCTAACGTGGAATGCCAGGATTGCCACGAAGTCGAGGAGGGCTATCCGGGCGCGGAAGAACACGAGGGCACGTTCATCCTGGCCTCGCCGACAACGGCCATGTGCGAACAATGCCACACCGCCGAGGTGAAGGAATTTTACGCCAGTCGCCATTCCCTCCCGGCCTTTGTCGCTTACAACGGCGCGGACACGTTGCCGGAAGACCTGTTGGCGCAATATGAAGCGATACCGGAGGGCACGTACAACCCGGACCGTTCGCGTAACGCGCTTTTCAACATGGAAGGGCCGGCGATCACGCGCTTTGCCTGCCAGGTGTGCCACAGCATAGGGCGTCCCGCGCCGGATGGCTCGGTCGGGCGTTGCCAGACGTGCCATTTGCGCCATACCTTCAGCTTGGAGCAAGTGCGCAAGCCGGAAACTTGCAACGCTTGCCACATCGGCCCGGATCATCCGCAATGGGAAATCTACCAGGAATCGCCGCACGGCATCGCCTACGCGGTGGACGGGGACAATTGGAATTGGGACGCCGAGGCCGGCACGCTGGGCGTGACCGACTTCCCCGCGCCGACTTGCGCCACTTGCCACATGAGCGGCTTTGGCGACGCGGCCACCACGCATGACGTGGGCGAACGGTTGACGTGGTATCTCTTCGCGCCGATCAGCGCGCGCCGCCCTGCCTGGCAAGATAACCAGGTGCGGATGCAAAAAGTCTGCTTGGAATGCCACAACGATACCTTCGTCACCGACTTCTACAGCGACGCCGACGCGGCCACCGAATCGGTTAACGACATAGTGCAAGAAAGCCGCGATTTGGTCCAGCCGCTGAAGGACAACGGCTTGCTCACCGACGCGCCTTTCGACGAGCCGTTTGACTTCATTTTCTTCAACCTGTGGCATCACTGGGGCCGCACGGCCAAGTTTGGCGCATGGATGCAAGGGCCGGACTACACGCAGTGGCACGGTGCTTACGAGATGTTGAACGCGATGGCCGAGCTGCGCGAGATCGTGGCGGAAAAGATGGAAGCCGCCGGTTTGACCGAAGCGGCCACGATGGAAGACGCCACAGCCGACACGGGGGCGAGCGAGTAGCCATGTATCACCTGGCAACCGTTGTCCCGTCTGTGCGACGCTTCAAAATCCCGCTTTCGCGGGATCAAACGCTGCTGCTGATGGCGGCGCTGAACGAAATTTTTTTGGGCGTGGATATCTACCTCGCCCATCGGATCAGCGGGACAATCGTGCCGTATGAATGGATACCGATCCTGTTCGGGCCTATCGCCGGGGTGCTGCTGCTGGTCGCGGGTGTGATCGCGCTGCGGCAGCGCCCACTGGCAACCTGGTTGGCAACGGTAGTGCTGCTTGTCAGCGCCGCCGTCGGGCTGCTTGGCGCGTATTTTCATCTGCGCCGCGCCGCTTTGCCCGCCGGGCCGGAAGGCGAACAGTTGACGGTGCGGCTGCTGGTCTGGGGGCCGCCTATCTTGGGGCCGCTGATGTTCGCACTGGTCGGTTTGTGGGGCATCAGCGCCGCCTGGGTCGAAGACCCGCCGGATAGCGGCAGATTGCGGCTGTGGGGCAACTTGCACCTGCAAATGCCGCTCAGCAAGACCCGCGCCTACTTCCTGATGTTCAGCCTCGGCACGCTTGTCACCGTGATCAGCGCTGTTTTAGACCACGCCCGCACCGGTTTTGAAACGGGGTGGGTCTGGATTCCGCTTGTGGTGGGGGTGTTCGCCACCGTCGTCATGGCGGCGTTGGGCTTTTTAGAGCGCCCGACCCGTGCCGACCTCACCATCTACACCTTGACCATGCTCCTTTTGATCGTGACCGGCGTGGTCGGGGCCTATCTGCACGTGCAAGACAACCTAACCGCGCGCGGGGCTTTTGTGGCCGAACGCTTCATTCGTGGCGCGCCATTTCTCGCCCCGTTGCTTTTCGCCAATATGGGCGTGTTGGGCTTATTGGTGCTGCTAGACCCACACTCCGAACAATTGGGACGCTGACACGCCCAAAGTCAACGTGCCGAAGGGGACAAGTTCCTTCGGCACGTTTGTTGTGTGTGACGTGTGCGGCGACGGGCTAGGCTTCGGCCTCTGCGCCACCCGCTTCCGCTTGACGTTGCCCGAGTTCGCGGTCTAGCAAGAACAACAGCGAGGCCGAATCTCCAACGCGGCGCAATTGTTGCACCACCGCGTCGGCGGAAGCCTCCTCTTCGACTTGCTCGTCCACGAACCATTGCAAAAAGCTCTGCGTGGCGTAGTCGCCTTCTTCGGTCGCCAGCTTGACCAGCGCGTGGATCAGCGCGGTGACGTGTTGTTCGTGGGCCAAGGCCGCCTCAAAGACCGCCAGCGGGGATTCCCACTCGGTTTGCACGGCTTCAATCGGGGCAAGCAGCACGCGCCCGCGCCGTTCGTGGATGTAGTCGTAAAACTTCAGCGCGTGGACGACCTCCTCTTCGTATTGCAAGCGCATCCATTGCGCCATGCCGGGCAGGTCTTCGCTTTCGAAGTAGGCGGACATCGCCAGATACAGATACGCCGAGTACAGCTCCGCGTTGATCTGTTTATTCAGTTCGGCTTGCATCTTTTCGCTCAGCATATCAAGCTCCTCCTAAATGTTTAGTGATGGCCCTTGCAGGCGCGTTTGCGCCCCGCGTCTTGCCCAGAAGATAGGCCTTTTGCCGCGCGTGTGCCAACTTTTGCGCGCCATTTGCGTATATCATAAAAGACACGGCAAAACCATTCCGAGGGGAGCTGCTATGAACAACAAACCTAAACGCTCAAACAACCTGCCCGCGCCGAACGTCTCCGAGCTGATCGAGGAACGCAATTGGGCGGCGCTCGCAGGGCTGGCGCTGATGGCGCTCGGTGTGCTCTATGCGCTGCAACATCTGCTCGGGTTGCGGTTGGACTTGTGGGCCTTGTTGCTGATGGGCATCGGCGGCTGGCTGTTTTATGACGCTTGGCAACAAAGCGGCGGCTCACCCTGGGAACGCCAGCCCACGCGCACCCGTGCGCTGGTCGGCGCGGCTTTGCTGCTCGCGGGTGTGATGAGCATCCTCACAATGAACTGGTGGGGGATGTTCGTGCTCGGTGCGGGGGCCTGGCTGGGTTACGACACGTGGCAGAAAGTCCAGGCGCTCGGCGGGGTTTGGACGCGCGATCTGCGTAATCGGATGTTCGTGGCCGGGCTGTTGGTCTTCTTCGGGCTGAGCGCGTTTGTTTCACTGAGTGGATGGGGGTGGCTGGTGCTGATCGTCGGCGGCGTGATCCTCTACCGCCGCGCCCGTGCCTAAAAAAGCCGTGCCGCGCCCTTCTGCGCCCGCCCATGCGAGCGCCTCTCCGCGTGCCCACACGCCCCAGCGTCCCGTCCAGCGCACGGACGGGGCAGCCAAACGCTCGCCGTTGAGCCATAAGCGCACGCGCCCGTCCGGCTCGCGCGTCAAGGTGAGCGTATTTTGTGCGCCCGCGCCACGTATGCGCGGGTGCGCTTGCCAGCGCCACTCGGCGCGCGGAGCGGGGCACGCTTCGAGGCGCGCGATGTGCTCTTGCGGACAGCGTCGCACCGTCCAATAGCCGCCCGCCGCCACGCCGAAAACCAAACGTGCCCCGTCCGTTTGCTCCAACCACACGCCCCAAGCCGCCGCCGCATCCGCCGTCGCCGTCCAGCGCGCGCGCACGCTCAGCGTGAAGTCGGCGGCGGGCGCGTTTGCCATTTGCGGGGCGCGCGGCCACCGCTCCGCGCCGTGCGCCCAGCGCATGGTGGCGTCTCGCCAAACGAGCGGTTCGGCGCGGGGAGGATCGGCGGCCCCCAGCGCCAACGCCAGCGCGCTCAAGCCGAGCACCACCGCGATCCCCCACACTGCGCCGCTCACCACGCGCCAAGCCCGCGTTTGGAGGGGTGCGTTCGTGTGCATACGTCGATTATGCCGAGCGTGTGGGAAAAAATGCACGCCCTTTACCAGGGGGTGTAAGGCAGCGCACCCGCCCCTAAAACACCCTTATTCCACGACTTCCGTCGGCAGCGGCGCACCTTGCCAGAGCGCG
>JALSSH010000077.1 GCA_026984385.1 Ardenticatenia bacterium
ATTGCCTCCCCCCTCGCGGGCGTTCCGTCTCTCCGCCGTAACAGATTTTAGAGCAAGTTGTAGTTTTGGTCTCTGCCGCTACAATTGGATCGTCGTCACACAAGCGGCGCTCGTCTCACCCAATGTGCACGAGACCGCGCGTAAAGGATGGGGCAAGATGTTCTACGGTCGGGTAGATGTGTATTGGCCGGATCGGCCTGTTGAAAGCTATCGCATCAACAAAGCCACCGTCGCTATTGGACGCTCGACCGGCAACGATATTGTGCTGGACTCGACAACCGTCTCACGCTATCACATCACGCTCACCTTTCAAGAACGCTATGCCCTGCTCGAAGACCTGGATTCGGTCAATGGGACGTATGTGGACGGGCGACGTTTGCGCCCTCACGAGCCGCTGACTTTGCGCGGTGGCGAAGAAATCCAAGTCGGGGAAGCACGTTTGATCTACCATCCCCCCATCGCGCCGGAAACCTTGCGTGCACAAATAGACGCTGAAGATGTGACCCAGCGCGTGGAGCTTGCCAAACCTACCTATCGCGTAGCGCTGGCCGGGCCGGATATGCCCATCGCGCCCGGGGCGCACGTCCAGGCTATGTTAACGCTGGAAAACGTAGGCGCAGAAGAGGACCGTTACTTTATCGAAATTGACGGCTTGCCCAAGGGATGGGCGCGCGCCGAACGGGTCGAGTTGCCGTTGGCGGCGGGCGAAGAAGCGCAGATTGTGATCAGCTTCAAACCCTTACGCCGCAGCGACAGCTTGCCGGGCGAACATCCCTTTACGGTGCGCGTGCGCTCTCAGGCCCACCCCGCAGAAGCGCTCGAAGTGCCCGCCATTTTGCACGTGTTACCCTTCAGCGGTTTTGGTATGGCGCTGGAAATGGCCTCAGGGGAGGAAAAGGGGCGTTTTGCGCTCTATTTGCACAACCAGGGCAACGCACCGCTTTCGCTGACGCTGCAAGGCATAGACCAAGCTCAGGCGTTGCTGATCCGTTTACCTGCGGGACAAGTGCGACTCGCCGCCGGTGAGCGTCGTACCGTTGTGGGCACGGTGCGCCCGCGTCGCCCGCGTTGGTTCGGCAAGACGCGCGAATACGCCTTCGTCATGCAAGCCCGCGCCAATGATCCTTCTGCTTTTGTGGCTGCCGTGCCCGGGCGCTACGTTGAGCACCCGCGCTTGCCGCAATGGGCGGCTTGGGCGGGCATACCGGCGCTGGCGTTGTTGCTTTTGGCGCTTGTCGGCGGGCTGGTCTGGGCATTGCGCGATGGCGGGGAAGAAAACTTACCCGCACCCGCGATCGCGTCCTTGGAAGTTTCCCAACCCACCATCGCTTTGGGCGAGCCGGTGACGTTGAGCTGGGACGTGCAAAACGCCCAAACGCTCACGCTGACCGCTAAAACGGCACGCGGGCAACGCCAATTCACCCTTTCGTCGGAAACCACCGCTTACACCCTGACGCCCGACCAAACCGGCATCTACACACTTATCCTAGAGGCAGCCAACGGCAAAACGCGGCGCAGTGCTTCGGCGTATGTCGAGGTGCGGCCTGTTGTCACGCTGAACGTGGACATTCCGGACGACGGAAACGTGTTGGTGCGCAACGTGCGCCATGAGGTGCTGATCCGCTGGAGCGTGGTAGGCGCACGCGAATACGACGGCGGCTACACCATCTGGCTGGAAAGCGCCGACGGGGCGAGCGTGCTCCACGCGCCACCCATGCCGCTCACCGGCGAGCAGCGCGTGACTGTGATCCCCGCCGGCGAGGCGGAAACTTGGGGCGTGACGCTCTACGCGGAAGGGTGGGATCAAGTGCTGACGCAAGCGACCCAAACGCTGACGGTGGTCTATCCGGTCTGTGAATTGAGCGCCGAGCGCACGGTCGTTTACAGCGGGCCAGGGGAGGCGTACCCCGTGTTGTTACCGCCGCAGTCGGTTGGCGAGGCGGGGAGCACGATCTCCTATTCTCCGATTGCGCGCGACCCCAGCGGCGCATGGCTACAAGTGCTTGTCGGCGTGGCAAACCCGCGCATGGGCTGGGTGCGGCGCGCGGATTTTGTGTGCGCGAATTTTGACCCCGGGCGCTTGGTGGTGAGCGAAAACTACCCGCCACCGCCGACCTCTACCCCCAAGCCGACCGCGCTCCCTTCGCCGACGCCCACCTCAGCGCCGTGATGACGGGAAGAAAGGTGCGCTTGATGAAACGCCGACAACTGATCGCTGCCCTGGCGTTAGGGCTATGGACATTGGCGCTGTTCGGCGCGGCGCTCGGGGTGTGGACGGCGCAAACGGCGCAAGCTGCGCTCCCCACCCAAGCGCGAGCGCTATCGCTCAAGGTGAGCGTTGGCTACAACGGCGTCTACCGTCCGGGCGCGTGGTTGCCGGTCTATGCCGAGTTGCGCAACAACACGGACACAGCTTGGGAAGGCTATGTGCAAGCGCGCACGACGGCCTCGGGCGCGCGGGGCGACACGGTTTACCGCGTGCCGGTGGCGTTGGCCCCTTCTGCTCACAAGCGACTGACGTTCTATATTTCGCTGGAGCGCATCGTGCCGCGTCTTGAAGTGGAGGCGGTGGCGCGCGACGGGCAGAAGGTGGCTTCTGCGTCGGCTGGGATGCAAGCCATCAACGAAGGGGACGCACTTTACGCGGTCGTCACGGAGTCCGTTTACGGCGCGGTAGACCTCACCACACGCCCGCTCGGGGCGGGGCAGGCCTATCAAGTCAACTGGCAGCCGCAAGCCTTCCCCGACCGCGCCGAAGCGCTCCGCGCGCTGGACGTGATTTTGCTCCACGACGTGGACAGCGGCACGTGGTCGCCGCAACAGCTCGCCGCGTTGCGCGCCTGGGTGCTCGCGGGCGGTCATCTGATCGTGGCGGGCGGGGACGCCTGGCCGCGCACCGCCGCCGAGCTGGACGACCTGTTGCCCGCACAACCGCAAGGTTCGCGCGTGCTGGAGGACGCAACCGTGTTCGGCGCATACGTGCGCCACCCCTCCCAGGCGCTGGACGAAGCGCTGACCGTCGCGGTGAGCGCGCCGCAAACGGGCGCGCGCGTGTTGTTGTCCGCTGAGGACGTGCCGCTGATTGTGCGCAGACGTTACGGCAGCGGGTGGGTGGACTTTTTCGCCGCCGACCCCCAAGCCGCGCCCTTCCGCGCCTGGAGCGATTTTGGCGAGCTGTGGTACACGTTGATCGTTTCTGTCGGCCCGCGCCCTGCTTGGGCGCGCGGCTTCGGCGATTGGAACATGGGACGAGAGGCAGCGCTCAGCTTCCGCACCTCGGCCTTGCCGAGCGTGCGTCAGTTGTGCGGCTTTTTGACGCTTTATGTGATCGTTGTGGGGCCGCTCAACTACTTGGTGCTCAAGCGACTGAAGCGCCGCGAGTGGGCCTGGTTCACCGTGCCGGCGATTGTGTTGTTTTTCAGCGGCGTGGCCTATACGGTCGGCTTTGAGCTGTGGGGCAACGCGACCACGCTCAACCAAATGGCCGTTGTGCGCGCCTGGCCGCAACACCCCACCGCGCAAACCCAAGAGCTGATCGGCATCCTTGCCCCGCGCGCACAAACCTATACGCTCGGCGCGCCTGAAGGCTCTATGTTGCGCGCGCTGCCGGAGTACGGCAGCGGGGCCGACGCCCCCCTGACCGTCACCGAGGGCGCGCAGTTCGTGGCGGAAGATATCTATTTGGGCGGCGGCAGAGCGGCACACCTGGCGCTCAGCGGGCCGAGCGACGCCCCCTCGCTCCAAGCCAAAGCGACCTGGACCCTGGTCCCCGACGCCCCTCCGCGTGTTAGCGGCAGCGTCATCAACACCAACGATTTTCCCCTCTATGACGCCGTCCTACTGGTTAAAGGGGAAGCGCGAGCGTTGGGCACGCTCTTTCCCGGGCAAACGGCGAGTTTCGATGTTCAAATAGGGCCGCAAAACGCAGCGCCGTTGCTGTTGGGCAGCGGCGATCTGCCGCAGAACCAAGTGGGCGGTGCGGCTATCGCCTTTACGCAGGGGGTTTCCTGGTGTTTTTACCCGCGCGGCCTGGCTGTCACCGTGTTAGACGTGATGCAGGGCCAGTCGTTCCCCTGCTACGAGCCGCAAAATGCCCACGAACGCATCCTGCAACGCCGTTACCGCCTGTTGGCTGCCTATGTGGTTGATAGCGAGACGAGCGGCGGGCGCGGCGACGGAGTCTACCTTTTCGCTTGGGGGCAAACCGCGCCTTTGGACGTGTCGCTCAACCACTCCGCCGAGCGCGAGGCGACCACGCTTTACATCTTTGAGCTGCCCGTCACGGTGACCGCGCCAGGGCCTGGCGCGACGGTGCGCGTGCCGCCTGCCATGACCTACTGGGTACTGGCGCTCACCGACGCCCCCTCCACCTTGCGCTATGCGCGACCGGACCAGAGCTTCCAACTCGAACCGGGCGACCAAGCCGTGTTTCAGTTTTTCACCATGCCGCGTATGCGGTTGGAGCGCGTGCAAACGCTCGATCTCTCCTTGCAGATACAAGGAGAGGTGCGCGTGGAGCTGTGGGACTGGGAGGCGGGGCGCTGGGTGACGATGGAAATAGACGAGCAAGCCAGCGCCATTCACGTCACCGAAGCGGCGCGCTTTGTC
>JALSSH010000078.1 GCA_026984385.1 Ardenticatenia bacterium
CAAATACGCCAACGAGCGCAGCGCCGACAAGCGCGCCCAAGACCGTGAAGCAACCCAAAGCAGTGGCGCAAATTTGCAACAAGCCATCTTCCACCGCCCGGCTTCTTCGGGCATTTATGCGGTGGTCTGTCATCTGGACTTGGCGCGGATCGGCTTCAACGACATCACCCAAGAGTACGCCATTGACCCCGCGCAACGTCAGCGGCGGATGAAAGCGCTTCTCGAAAGCGTGCTCTACACTTTTCTCCAGCCGCGCGGGGCGATGCGCTCTGCTCAAGCGCCGCACTTGGTGAACTTCGAGGGCGTGCTCACCTTCAGCACGGGCGCTGTGCCCGCCCCCACCGTTAGCCCGCTGCACGCGGATTACGACGCGCACATCGGCCACTTGATCGACGTGCTCAACGGCATGGCGCAAAACACCGTGGCGGGCGTTTCGTTTGGCTCGTTGGGTGAGTTCGCCGAGGTGATCGGCGATCTGACCGCAGACAAGCCGTACACCCTGCGGTACGCATGACGGAGGCGACTATGTGGCTCATCGCAGAGTACGAGGCCACGACGCTGTTTTCGCTCAAACCGGCGACGGCGACCGCTTCCGGCGGGCGAACGTTGCTTGTCCCCACGCCGTTTGCGGTCAAGATGGCGCTGCTTGACGCCGCCTGCCGACTGGAAGGGCAAGCGGTCGCTGCTGAACTTTGGGAAGCGTGGTTGGCGGGGCTGACGGTGGCGTTGGCCCCACCCCCGCGCGTTGTGGTCAACAACACGTTCATCAAAATCTTGAAGCCGCGCCGCAGTCCGGCTAAACCCGGCAGCCCTGATGCGGGCTTCTTCCAGCGCACCATCTCCTACCGCGAATATGCGCAGTGGGACGGGCGACTGGGGATCGCGCTCGGTGCGGTGACGACGGAGCAAGCCGATTGGCTGGCCCCCTGGTTGGCGCAAATCAACTATCTGGGCAAGCGCGGATCGTTTGTGCAGCTCCAAGCGCCCCCCTCGCTCCATGAGGCGTTGCCGGAAGGCTTCCTCGTGGTCGGGGAGGCGCTGGAAATGATGCCGATAGACGCGCTGTTGACCCAACTGGACGACGTGGGCGCAAAGGTGAGCTTTGCGCACGTGAACATCTACGACAAAAAACGGCTGCGCTTGGGCAAGGAGCGCGTTTTGCACCATGTGGCGCTGCCGTATCGGCTCATCTCCAGCAGCCGAGGGTATAGCTACTACACGCTGAGCGAGGAGGCGCTATGAACCTGATCGTCCATCACCTACGCTTTACGCTGCGGGCGCGCACACTGGTTCACTTGGGGCCGCAGGCCGGCGCTCAGCTCCGAGGCGCGTTGTGGGGAGCGTTGCAAGGCTTCGCTTGCACCGCCCCACAGCTCCGCCACGACCCGGAGCATACGCGCCATTGCCCGATGTGTCATCTGCTGGCGTTGGAGGATGGACAAAGCGCGCGGGGGGCCAACCCCCCGCGCCCCTTTGCTATCCGCCCGCCGCTGGCAGAACGCCCCCAGCAGGATCGCATCTTTTATCCCGGGGACACTTTCCACGTTGGCGTGAACCTTTTCGGCGACGCGGCGGCGTTGTTCCCCTATGTGTTTCAGGCGTTCCAACGCATGGGCGAAGGCGGCGTGGGGTATGGGCGCGGACGCTTCAGCATCGAGCACGTGGAAGCCTACAACCCGCTCAGCGGGGAAAACGTGCCGCTGTTGCGCGAACGGCACTTCCTCGCCATGCCCGGGGCGCCGGTCACTCAAGAGGCGATCGAGCGCGCCGCTCAGCGCTTGCCCACAGAAACGCTGCGCTTGCGTTTTCTGACGCCCGCACAGATCAAGCAACGCGGGCAATGGGTGACCCAACCGAACTTCGCGGCCCTGATCGCGCGCTTGTTGGAACGCTGCCAGGCCATCGAGCAACACTACACCGACCACCCCACCCCGCGCGACGTCTGGCGTGAACGCTATTTGGAGCTGACCGCCGCCGCCGAGCAGATCGCGCTGGCCGAAGACCGCACGCGCTGGGTGCGTGTGCAAAGCGGCTCGCGGCGCACCAACAGCCGCAACGCGATCAGCGGCTTGGTGGGGGAAGCGGTCTTTTCCGGCGAGCTGCGCCCGTTCCGCGTTTGGCTGCTTTGGGGGCAGAGCTTGCACGTGGGCAAGAACGCCGTTAAGGGCAATGGGTGGTATGCCCTTGTGGCGCGCTGAGGACGCTTCCTTTGGCCCGCCGAGGGTGCTGAAAAGGCAAGGCAAAAGGAGTGGTGGGAATGCCCATTGTCGAACACCTGATCGCCGACACGTTCGGCTCACACATCGGCAAGTATAGCCAACGGCTGAAGGTCACACGCGCTAAAGAAACGTTGGCCCAAGCCCCGTTGCTCTTCCTCAAATCGGTGGTCGTGACCTCACGCGGGGTGAGCATCTCCGCCGACGCGCTGGCCGCTTGTGCCGAACGCGGTATCCCCGTCTTTTTCCTGGACGGGCAAGGCAACAACTACGCCACCATGTACGCCTCCGGCTTGACGGGAACGGTGCTCACCCGACGCGCGCAGCTTTTGGCCTACTACGACGAACGCGGGCTGGCGGTGGCGCGCACCATCGCCGAAGGCAAGATACGCAACCAAGCCGCCAATCTCAAATACCTCGCCAAAACGCGCAAAGAAAGCGCCCCCGAGCTGCACGAAGAGCTGCACCGACGGGCGTTGGAGGTGCTGGATTGCATCGCGTATTTGGACCGTATCCAAGCCGAAACGCTGGAGGAAGCCCGCAACGCCATCATGTCCGCCGAGGCGCACGCCGCCAAGCGCTATTGGGCCGCTGCGGGAATGGTCATGCCCGAAAGCTATCAATGGCCCGGGCGCAAAGGGCGTGGCGCCACCGATCCGGTCAATAGTCTGCTCAACTACGGCTACGGCATCCTTTACGGCCTCAGCGAGCAAGCCTTGCTTTTGGCCGGGCTAGACCCTTACGCGGGCTTTTTGCACGCCGACCGCCCGGGCAAGCCCAGTTTGGTGCTGGACTTTATCGAGGAGTTCCGTCAAGTGGCTGTGGATCGCTTGGTGTTCGGGCTGGTCAATCGCGGCTTTAAGGTGGAACAAGACGGGCGCGGTTTGTTGGCCCAAACAACGCGCCGCGCGCTCGCGGAAAAAGTGCTCAAACATGTGGAGGCGGGCGTGCGCTACGAGAAAAAGCGCCAGCCGCTGCGCTTTGTGATGCAGATGCAAGCGCGGCACTTGGCAACGTTTTTGCGCGGCGAGCGGCCCGCCTATGATCCTTTCAAGGCGAGTTGGTGAGGATGCATGTTTTGCTGGTCTATGACATCACAAACGACCGCAAGCGCGCCAAAGTGGCCGACGCTTGCCAAGATTACGGGCTGGATCGTATCCAGTACAGCGCCTTTTTGGGGCGCTTGAGCCGCAATCATCAAGAGGAACTCATGCTCCGCATCGAGAAGATCATCGGCAAAAGCAGCGGCAAGGTGATGCTTGTGCCGATCTGTGATAGCGATTGGGAAAAGCGCTTGGAGACCGAACATGCTTGACTATGAGGACGAGTGGCTCTTTACAATCACCGATTTGAAGCAATATACCTATTGCCCGCGTGTGTTCTACTACCAAGTGTGTTTGCCGCACATCCGCCCGATGACGTACAAGATGCAAGCGGGGATGGAAGCCCACGCCGACGAGCCTAAACGCGCACTGCGGCGCTCCTTTGAGCCGTATGGCGCGCAAGAGGGAAAGCGGCATTTTGACGTGGCGGTGCAATCCAAAACCCTGGGGTTAACCGGCTTGGTGGATGAAGTGGTCGAGACCGCCACCGAATTGATGCCGGTGGACTATAAGCTGGCGCGGAAAGTCGGTTATCACTACAAAATCCAGTTAACCGCTTACGCGCTGTTGTTGGAAGAGGCTTACGGCAGAACGGTTCAGAGCGGGTTTATCTACCTTATTCCATACCAAAAGACCGTAGAAGTCGCCATCACGCCGAAGTTGCGGCGGCAAGTGCGGCGGATGTTACGCGATATGCGCAAGATTGCCGAAACCGAGCGTATGCCGCCGCCGACGGATTGGCGACAACGTTGTGCGGATTGTGAGTTTCGGCGTTTTTGTAACGATGTGTAGCGTGTCGCAACTCCCCCTGTTTTCTGTGCAGCGATCGGGTTGCGAAAATCGAGTTGGCAAGGAGGCGGTCTATGAGCTATAGTGAAGTTGAGCGACCTTCTAGCACGCGCGCTACGGGGCTTATGAGCCTTTTTAGGTCTCAGATGACCCGGTTGGGCGCAAATTATCGGGCGGTTGCTCAACTCATTGGCCCGCAGAGGGTACTGAAATGTGCGCGACGTGCGGTGGTTTCGGGTGGGTATATCGTTGCTCAACTCATTGGCCCGCAGAGGGTACTGAAATTTTGCATCAAACGTCACGGTAAGCACACCCGAACTGTTGCTCAACTCATTGGCCCGCAGAGGGTACTGAAATGTTGATGGTGTTCTGGCAATGGGTGCGGCATCGGACGTTGCTCAACTCATTGGCCCGCAGAGGGTACTGAAATAAAATTTACGCGGCGGGGTGGCCGCGCGACCCCAAAAGTTGCTCAACTCATTG
>JALSSH010000079.1 GCA_026984385.1 Ardenticatenia bacterium
AGATTGAGCGTGTTATCGGCTGGGTGACGCTCGTTTTGTGTGCCTGCGCTCCTCGGGTAGAGCTTACCCAGCACTTCGTCGTCGCCGGTGGTGTTAATGCTCAACTCGCTGCCTTGACGAATGCCGACGGAGCTTTTATGCTAAGGCGCGTCTGAAGTGCAACCCTGAAGGCTCGTTATGTCCTCGTCATCTGAACCGATCCAACTTTCGGAAACAATCCGCACTCTTCACGAAAAGCTGGTCGCGCTATACGGGCAAAAACGCGGCACGGTGGCCCATAAGCGGCTGATGCAGATGCTGGAAGACTTCCGCACGGCGTATCCCGATCTGGCCGCCGCCTCCCCCGTGCCCAGCGAGCGGGTCACCGAGCGCGACGTGATGCTGATCACCTACGCGGACACGCTCCAAGAGCCGAACGTGCCACCACTGCGCACGCTCGAACGTTTTTTGCGCCAACGGCTTGCGGGCACGGTCTCCAGCGTGCATATTTTGCCCTTCTTTCCCTATTCCTCCGACGATGGTTTCGCCGTGCTGGACTACAAGGCCGTTAATCCGTCGCTGGGGACGTGGGAGGACGTGCGCCGCATCGGGCAGCGCTTTAAGCTGATGTTCGACGCAGTCATCAACCATATTTCCGCCCAAAGCGCCTGGTTTCGCGCCTACCTGGAAGGTGACCCCGCCTATCGGGACTTTTTTATCACGGTAGACCCCAGCACCGATCTTTCTAGCGTGGTGCGCCCGCGTGACTTGCCGCTGCTAACCCCCTTCCAAACACGCTGGGGCGGCGAAAAATACATTTGGACGACCTTCAGCGCCGATCAAGTGGACCTCAACTACGCCAACCCGGAAGTGCTGTTGCGCATCGTAGACGTGCTGCTGTTTTACGTCAGCCAGGGTATGAGCTTTGTGCGGTTGGACGCTATCGCCTATTTGTGGAAGGAGATCGGCACGGGCTGCATCCACCTCCCCCAAACCCACACCGTGATCAAGCTCTTTCGTGACGTGCTGGACTTCGTCGCGCCGCACGTGGCGATCATCACCGAAACCAACGTACCCCACGCGGAAAACGTCTCCTACTTCGGCGATGGCACGGACGAGGCCCAGCTCGTTTACCAATTCACCTTGCCGCCGTTGACGTTGCACGCCTTCGCCACCGAAGACGCTACCATCCTCAGCGAATGGGCAGCAGGCATCGCCCCGCCATCCGATCGCGCCACGTTCCTCAACTTCACGGCTTCTCACGACGGGATCGGTGTGCGCCCGGCAGAGGGCATTTTGAGCGAGGAACAAATCCAAGCGCTGGTGGAGCGCGCGTTGGCACACGGCGGCGCGGTTTCCTACAAGCGCAACGGGGACGGCTCGCATAGCCCCTACGAGCTAAACATCAACTACTTTGACGCGCTTTCCGATCCGCAAGCCGCCGAGCCGTTGGCTTTGCAAACGCGGCGTTTCATCTCTTCTCAAGCGATCCAACTGGCGTTTGTGGGAATGCCCGGAGTGTATATCCACAGCTTGCTCGGCTCGCGGAGCTGGCGTGAGGGCGTCAAGCTGAGCGGCCACAAACGCGCGATCAACCGCGAAAAACTCAGCTATGCGGAGGTGGAAGCCGCGCTGGAAAGCGACACACTACGCCGCCAGGTGTTCCGCGCCTATCGTGCGCTGATCGCGGCGCGAGTTGGGCAAAAAGCGTTCCACCCCAACGGCCCGCAAACCGTGCTCCGCTTGCATCGGCGCGTCTTTGCGCTGTTGCGGCAATCGCCACAGGGGGACGAGCAAGTTTTGGCGCTGCACAGCGTCGCCAACCAACCGCTGACGCTGAACTTGGGCGCGGTAAAGTTAGAGGGCGTGCGCGGCTGGGTGGATTTGCTCAGCGAGGCGCGCTTTGCGGCGGACGATGTGCTTTCGCTCCAGCCCTATCAGGTGTTGTGGCTAAAAGCGCAACATTGAGCGCACGGTCCAGGCCGTGTAAGAGGGGAACGCGCGTGGTTTCCAAAGCGGCGTTTGAAGAACTCGTCAGCAGCGCCTATCAGCATCTTTACGACTTCGTGCGCCTGCGCAACCATCCGCTCACGCAGTTGTTGCTTGACCCCACCATCACGCCCAAAGAGCGCGGCTGGCAAATGCACCGGTTGCTGTTGGATGTGATCGACGAGCTGGACCCTGGCCCCAGCGCGCCCCCCTATTCCAAAGAGTGGCGTCGCCATCGGCTGATGGTGCTGCGCTACGTGGAGGCGATGGACCCGCAAGCGGTCGCCGACCAACTGGCGATCAGTCGCCGCCAATATTATCGCGAGCACGCGACCGCTTTGGCCGCCATCGCCGATCTGCTCTGGGAACGCTGCGCCAAGTGCGCTGCTGAGGCCGCCGACGAGGCCCACACCGACGCGATGCAACGCGAGCTGGCGCGCATCAGCCAATACGACAGCTCCGCCCATTTGCCCGACGTGATCGAAGGCGTGGTGATGGTGTTGCACAAAGTGCTGGTGCAAAACCGGATCGCAGTAGAGATCACCTTGCCAAGCGAACTTTCGGCGGTCTCTGTGGCGCAAAGTTTGTTACGGCAAGTTTTGGTAGGGGCGTTGGGTTACTTGGCCGACCACACAACCGACGCTACCGTGCATATCGCGGCACAGGCGCGCGACGAAAGCGTGCTCTTGCGCTTGACGCTGGACGCGCCTAACGCTCCCGCGCTGCAAAAGGCAGAGGCGCGCGTGGCGTATCTACGCGAGATGTTGCAGGTGGTCAACGCGGACGTGGGGTTGCTTTCGAACGAGCACGGCGTGCCGCTCGGCTTTGAGTTGCGCTTACCCGTGCAATACGAGCGTACCGTGCTGGTGGTGGACGACAACGAAGACACTCTGGCGCTCTTCAAGCGCTATTTGGCCCCGAACCGCTACCGCGTGATCACGACCAGCTCGGCGCGCGCCGCGATTGAGCTGGCGCGAGAGCTGCAACCGGACGCGATCATCCTGGACTTGATGATGCCCGAACAAGATGGCTGGGATGTGTTGCAACACCTGACCAACCAATCCGAAACCGCCCACATCCCGATTATGATCTGCAGTGTGCTCAAGCAGCAGGACTTGGCGCTGGCGCTGGGCGCGGCGGCTTATTTGCCCAAGCCCTTTACCGAACAAACGCTGCTCGAAACGTTGCGCGCGCTCCATAGCGCCGCGCGGCCTCATCATGCACGCGGTGAGCGTTGAGGTTTGATACGGCCATGTCGCCCGCTCCGCCGTTTTCCCCGCAAATGGATTCCTTCCAAGAAAGTCTCCAACATTTGCGTTCGGAGGCCTTCAAGGTCATGTTGTGGATGACGGGAGCGCTGGGTTGGGTGTGGTTTTCGTGGTCGGTGTGGCCGCACGACCGCCGCGACGCGCCCTTTTCTCCGCGCACATGGGCGCTCAGCGGGGCGCTGGTGGCCGTGACGTTGCTCAGCTATGCGCTGCGGCGCTGGCGGCTTTACGGCGCAATGGTGGTTTTCGTGACGGGCTTTGTGGGCGTGATCACCGGCACGCTGAGCGCGCTGGGCACGGCAGACGTGGCCTATCTCTATTTGCTGCCGGTGATCTTCGCCGGCGTGCTTTTGGGGCAAGGTGCGCTGTTGGCGGTGACGCTGAGCGTTGGCGTGCTGATGGCCGCTGTAGGGGGCGCCTCGCCGGCCTTGAGCTGGACGCAATTGGTACTCCCCACGCTGATCGTGGCGCTGACGGCGGTGGCGCTTTCCATTTCCACCAACAATTTGCATACCGCGCTGGCTTGGGCGTTGCACAACTATCGCCAGGCGCACGAAAACGCGCTGTTGGCGCGCGAACGCAAAGCGCGTTTGGAACAAGCGCTCAAAAGCCTGGACAAAGCCATGAACAAGCTCCAGCGCACCAACGCCCGTTTGGTGCAAGTGAGCCACCAAGCGGAAGAGGCGCGCAAGCTCAAACAGCAATTCGCCCAAACGATCAGCCACGAGCTGCGCACGCCGCTTAACTTGATCGTGGGCTTCACCGAGACGATGATCAAGTCGCCGGAATACTACGGCAACCCCCTACCCCCCGCCTATCTGCGCGACCTGAGCGTGGTTTACCGCAACGCCAGCCATTTGCAAAGCCTGGTCAACGACGTGCTGGACCTGGCGCGGCTGGAGTCCGCCTATATGAGCTTGGACGCGCAAGAGCTGGATATCCGCTACGTGATCGAAGACGCAGTCAACACGGCGCGCGGGCTGGTGGAACGGCGCGGTTTGGTGCTCAAAACCGATCTGGCGCCGAATTTGCCCAAAGTGTGGGGCGACGCGGTGCGGCTCAAGCAAGTGTTGCTCAATCTGCTCAACAACGCGGCGCGCTTCACCGAGCGCGGCGGCGTGACCGTGCGCGCCTTTGCCCGTCAGGACGAGGTTATTGTGGCGGTGGAGGACACCGGCATCGGCATTCCTACGGAGAACCTGACCCACGTTTTTGAGTCCTTTCGCCAACTGGAAAACCCGATGCAGCGTCGTACCGAAGGGGCCGGGCTGGGGCTGGCGATCAGCAAGCAACTGATCGACCTGCACGGTGGGCGGATTTGGGTGGAAAGCGAGGTCGGGGTAGGCAGC
>JALSSH010000080.1 GCA_026984385.1 Ardenticatenia bacterium
AGCCTCGATCAGGTGATCCATAGCGGTTGGTTGCTCGGTGTCTCCAAAGACCGCGTCCGGCCTGGCGACCAAACAGCCGTAGTACGGGGCCAATTGCAACCCGTAGAGTGGGCGCTTGATCTCTGCGGAGAGCTTTTCTAGCCCCACGTCGTTGATCACCATCTCCAACAGATGCCGCACGCGCACCGTTCCAGCGTCGTAGTGCAATTGTCCCGCCGCCAAAGCGCGGTTGACCCGCTCGCCAAGCTCTGGGTAGCGCTTCATGTTTTTGTCGGTCTTGTGCAGATTGAGAAAACAGGCGCTGCACGGCACGACCAATTGCTCGGCCCCGGCTTGCTCGGCAAGCGCCAGGTTGCGCGCCACCAACGCATAGGCGGGCAGCCGATTGATCGAAAAATACTCGGTCGCGCCGCAGCAATTCCAATCTTCCAGCTCCTCCAGCTCAAAACCCAACGCGCGGGCGATGGCGTGCGCGGAAATTTCGTAAGCGTGGTTGTTGTGCTGGAGCGAGCACCCGGGGTAGTACGGGTACGTTCGGCGTCCGTTCGTGCTCATAGTGGCTGCTCCTCTGCGGCGATGGTCTTGGCCGCCTCCAAAATCGCCCGCAATTGGCCGATGTTGCGGATAGACTTAGGCCGCAGCGCCAAACGTCCGCGCCGCATCATGCCCATGCCCATCATGCCCAAGCGGACCATGTTTTGCGGGTGATGGAAAAGGTGATAGCGCGTCGCCAGGCCCAACTCAAAGCTGCGCCCCCGCTCTTCCACAAAGCCCACAAACGTCTCGGAAAACTTTGCGGCGTGCGGGTGCTCATAGCGTCCGGCTTGGATCGCCATCTCCTTAAGCGTGTACATCAAATCGGTGATCGGAATTTGTTGCGGGCAGCGTGTGGTGCAGGCGTAGCACGACACGCAAAACCAGGGAGTGTTGCTGCTGAGCACCTCATCTTCCATGCCCGCCATGATCATGGCGAAAAGCGCGCGCGGCGTGTGGTCCATATCCGCCCCCGAAGGACAAGACCCGCCACACGTCCCACATTGCAAACAGGTGTCCAACAGATCGCCCCCAGGCGTGGCCCGCACGACTCGCTCGTAAAAGTCGTTGTGAGAGTGCAAGGCCTTCAAGGGAACATCCCTCCTCAAGATTCCAGGTTCACCAACAAGCACACAACCCCGCCGCCTGCCCCACGTTGTAAAGAGCGTGCGACATGTGCGAGGTCGTGACGTCGTCTGCCGCCTCCCCTGGCACGGACGATAAAACGGCACGCACCAAGACGCGCCTATGTGTGTGGTTCATGGTCACCGCGCGGCCAAAGCCGCTCATCCTTCGGCTACCTGAACGCCTATTGTGACATCTATCACAATCAGTATATCAACATATCTTGTAGAAAGTCCATGCGCCAAATAAACTACTTTGGAGCGTCGTCTAGTGCGTTTGTACTATCTTGTGGGAGCAAAACGTCAGGGGGTCAAGCGATCTCGTCGTGGCGCACCAAGCCGTGCGCCACGCTGTACATTGCCACTTGCAAGCGGTTGTTGAGCTGGAGCTTCTGATAGATGCGGCAAAGGTGGTTACGCACGGTGTGCTCGGAAATTTGCAGTTGCGCCCCGATGCCTTTGTTGCTCAGCCCGCGCGCCACCAAAGCCAACACCTCACTTTCGCGCGGGGTCAAGCGCGGGTCAGGGGAAGCGCGCAAGCACAACGTGCAATTGCACGCGCTCAGCCGATGGACAAGCACCATCACCGTTTTGAGCGAAAAAGCCGCCTCACCTTCCACCAAACCGCGCAGCCGCTCGAAAAGTTCTTCCGGCGTGATATTTTTCTCCAAATAACCATCCGCTCCGGCCAACACACACGCCAGCAATTCATCCGAAGCAACCTGCGGCGTCAAGACCACCACGTGCATCTCCGGAAACTCTTTTTTGAAGGCGCGCATTCTTTGGGGAAAGGGACGTTCGAGCAGCTCGGAGTCCAACAGCAAGATATGCGGGTGGCGCGTGTGGCTCAGCTCCTGCGCAGCGTCCCAGTTGTGCGCTTCGCCGACCACCGCCATATCGGGCTGAGATTCCAGCAAACGAGCGATGCCACAGCAAAAAAGCACGTTCGCGTCCATAATCAACACACGGATCGGGCCGTTTAATCGGGTCATGTCTGCCCACCTGGTACACTCCAACTATCCAACGGGAGCGAAATGTCGCGGGCTGCCATGAGCGCATCGGAGCACGACACACAAGGCCGTTTATTCTCAGTATATACCAGCTTTTCGTACCCCCCAGCGCACACGCCCGCCAAACGCAAAAGCGGCGCGCGCGAGGTCGGCGCGTTAGCGCCGGACGACGTGCGCGCCGCGCGGGGGCGGGCGACGTCAGCGCGAGCAGCGCGCTAAGTGCTGCTCGCGCTGGCGAGGTCGCCCCCTAAGGTTTGCGCCCAAGCCAATGCTCCGCATAGAGCGCCCATTCCAACGAGTCCGTCGTTTTATACTCCAGCAACCCCACGCCCACGATCAGCGAGCGCTGCTCACCCGCCCCCTCGATCCCTGCGTGCACGCCTGCCAAAGCCGCCGTCACGTTTTCCACCGCCGGATCGTGCTCCGGCGCCTGCTCATACGTCGGCACGGCGATCACGATCTGCGGCGGATGTTCCAGTTCACCCAAAATCTCCACGTAGCTTTCCACTTGATACGCCACCCAGCGCTGATAGTCTGCCGGATCGCGTAAACCGCTGGCATGGGCCATCACCACAACTTCGTCCACACCCAACAAACCCACGCGCTGTTTGTAATGTAAGTCCCATGTCAAATCGGGGTCGCCCGTCGCGCCAATCGGCACATCAGGATCGGCTGGGATACGATCCGGCGGCACGGTGACCGAAAAGATCGCCTTCGGCCCGATGGCCTTGCGCAAATCGCGCAACAGTTGAATGTACGTCTCGCTACCGTTCGGGATAGCCACCGCGTTCAGTTGCGCGCCGTCCATGCCCCACTGACGCACGGCCTTTTGCGCCAACGCCACCACCTCCGCCCGCCGATCTGCGTCCACTACGTCCTCGCCGGTCATGCGCAGCCACACCAAGATCGTTAACTTCGGGGCAGCTTCTCGCAGCGTGCGCACAAAGTCCGCCGCGTATTCCCCTTCCAACAGCGTGCCGTCTGCCCGCCAAGCGGAAGCCTCCAAATAGACGCGGTCGATCTCGTTTTCCGCCAAGCGCTGCGCCAGTTGTTGCGCAGCCTCCACACTGGGCGGCGTGGTCGTCCATGCATACTCCAACCAAGTGCGGTTGCTATACGCGATCTGCTCATCTTCAAAAAGCGGCAACACCACCTGGGTCACCACGATCAACAGCACCACCAACACAGCGACTGCGCTGCCGCCCCACAGCGCCCACTGGCCCCAGGGTGGTCCCTGCTCCAAACGCACATGCCCTCGGCTGGAACGCAAACGCGAACGTCGGTAAAAACGCACGGGCTTCTCCTCCGTCACGAGTGTTTACGGCTCGTCTTTGGCGCACCGGAATCGTTATCCTCGTCGGGAAAATCGAAATGGGGCACGGAGATCGGCACGCCAAGCGCGGCCAACGCTTCAGCCTGCACACGCCACATATGCGCCTGGTTTTCCGCCGTGTCGTGGTCATAGCCCAACAGGTGCAGCGTGCCATGCACCACGTTAAGGATCAGCTCGTCGCGCCAATCGTGCCCATCCTGGGCAGCCTGCCGCCGAATATACGGCAGCGAGACGATCAAATCGCCCAGATAGTGGGCGTCTTCTTCCGCTCCTTCCGACAACGGCACAGGCTCGGCAGGAAACGACAACGCGCCCGTAGGCCGAGCTACCCCGCGAAAGTCACGGTTAAGCGCTCGGATTTCCGCGTCATCGGTCACCACCAGGCTCAAGCTGGCTTCCGACGGCTGGGCGTGGCGCTGCAACACCCACGCCACCGCCTGCCGCACCCGTTCCAGCGGCAAGGCCTCGTCGGGTTGCACGTGAAGCTGAACATGCACGGTATAAGCGCTCATGTGGGTTTCTCGACCTCAGTTTGTGCGACTTCCGACACTTTGGCAACGGGCGACGCGCCGTCGCGTCCGGCTACCCGCCCTACCCGCGCTACTACTTGAGTTGCGCGTTTCGTCGGTTGCGCGCTTTTGCCCACAGGCGCGATCTCGCGCGTCTTTTGCGCCGGGGAGCTGCGCGTCGCTTTGCCGTCCGCTGAAGAAGCGAGCGCGTCAGAGAGCGGCTTTGGGGAGGCTTCGTGCTGCGGTGACTTGGGGTAAACGATGCGCGGATGGAAAATCCCTTGCAGCGCAGTGATGAACGTATCTCGCAACATGCGCAAGTCGTTAAGCGTCAAATTGCTTTCGTCCAGTTGTCCGCTTTCCAAGCGCATCTTGAAAATGTAGTCCACCGCCTCCGCGATGTCCTCCTTGCTCTGTGGACGACGTGCCCGCACGCTGCTCTCGCACCCGTCCGCCAACATCAAGATCGCCGTCTCGCGGGACTGTGGACGCGGCCCCGGATAGGTAAAGTCCTCAATGCGCACGTTCTGGCCGGTTTTCTCGGTGCGTTCCAACGCTTTGCGATAAAAGTACATC
>JALSSH010000081.1 GCA_026984385.1 Ardenticatenia bacterium
TACCAAGCAACGCACCAACGCCAGCGCGGGCGCGATCAACTCCCCTTCCCCGAGCAACGGATCGGGGTTTTCCAACACGTCGAGCAACATCCCCCGCGCCTGGGCAATGTTGCCTCGCCAAAGTTCCAGTTGCGCCAAAAGCACCCGCGCGCCCAGCCCCAAAACGTGCGCCTCTTCGCTGACTGTGACCGCGCGCTGTGCCACTTCCAGCGCGTTTTCATACGCGCCCAGTTTCATATAAGCCAACCCCAAGCTGGTGAGCGAGGGCCACGCCAGCGTTGGATCGGCGTAATCGTGTTCGGCGGAAAGTTGGCGCGCCAATTGCAAGACCGCTTCCCAATGGGCTTGATACACGGCCAGGCGCATCTCGTTATAGATCAGCGTGCGTTGGAAGGCGCTTTCACGCGCGGTGCTCAAAGCGCGCAAGTCAGCCACCAGTTGCCGCGCGGTGACCAGATCGCCGGCGCGATAGGCGATATCGAATTGGTGTTGGATGGCGTCCAGTTCGCCGCGCTGGTCGCCGATCTGAGCATAAAGCGCGCGTCCACGTTCGGCGGCTTTTCGTGCGGCGGGCAATTGCCCCTGCCCCAACAAATGGGTGGCGCGCAACAACGAGGCTTGGGCCTGACGCGATATATCCACTTCCGGCAACAGGGCCTCGATGGCGTCCAGCAAATCAGCGGGATAGTACAAGCCGGCGGTGGCCGCGTGGCGACGGAATTCGGCGCGCAGACGCAACAGATCGAAGCGGATCGCGGCTAACGTTTCCGGCAAAGCCTGCGGGTCCAGTTCGTCGGCGTGCGCGTCGAGAATATCTTGCGTCACCTCGGCATAGCGGTTAGCTTCGGCCAACGCGCCCGTGGCGAAGGCCGTTTGCGCCGCTTGCCAGCCGTGTAGCACCGCTAACGTCCATTCTCTCGCCTGGGCGTAGTGATAGGCCAAGCGTGCGATGTCTGCCAACGGCTTGGGCGTGGATGTACGAGAAAGCGCTTCCGCCACGCGCCGATGCAACATACGCCGACGGGGAGCGCTGGTATCTGCGTAGATGATCTCGCGTACCTTGATGTGAGCAAATTGGTAAACCCCGTCCGCGCTTTCCTCCAAAATATGCGCGCGCAGCACTTCGTCGAGTGCCAAGTCTAGCGCGATGCCGGGGTTTAATAACACGCGAAGCAATTTTTCGTCAATGTCGTGCTCGATCACGGCTGCCAGCAACAGCACTTCTTGAGCCGTGCGCGAAAGCCGCCGGATGCGCCCGCGTATCACACGTAGCACCACATCAGAAACCGGCAGATCGGAGCGGCGAGGGAGGGCGTCGGTGCGCAGTTGCCAGCTCCCGTCCTGTGCAGGATAGAGCACACCCTGTTCTACCAACGCGCGCAGCGTTTCCACCACAAAAAACGGGTTGCCCGCCGTCTCGTCGCGCAACAAGCGTGTAAGCGGGGCAGCTTCTCCGCCTACCAATTGCGTGACCAGCCGTTCCAATTGCGACGGTTGAAGTGGGGAAAGTTGGATCAACGTGGTTGGGGCGGGCGCGGAAACGGACATCGTGGGCCAATTCATCAGCGGGGAGTCAAACGAAACTTCCTCATCGCGCAACGTTGCCAACACCATCAACGGCAGCTCGGCACAGCGACGCAAAACGTAGTTCAGCACGGCCAAGCTGGCAGGGTCGGCCCAGTGTAAATCTTCGGTGATCAGCCACACCCCGTCACTGCCCCGCAGCAACGCCAGCACCACTTGCGCCACGGCTTCTTGCACCCGCACGCTCAAGTCCGGCAACGCGCCCTGTGGACGGAAGGGGACAAGGGCCTCTGTGAGCAAAGCAGGGGCGATCTGCGCGAGATCGGCGCGCACCGTGTCACCGAGTTGTTCCCACACGTTTTCAACCGCGCCGCGCATCAAATCGGTGATGAGTTGATAGGGAGTACCCGCCTCCATCGCGTAGCAATGGCCGGTGAGCACGTGCACATGGGGGCCAGGGATACGGCGCACGGCTTCTTCCACCAAGCGGGTTTTGCCCATGCCTGCCGCGCCGGTTATCAACACAAGGCGACTGTGCCCCTGCCGGCAAAGCCGCCATTCCGCAGCAATGGTAGAAAGCTCTTGTTCGCGGCCCACCAGCGGCACAAATTGCAGATCGGGGGTGGCGGATCGGGGTTGGCGGGTAAGCGGCTCTTGCGAGATGACGCCTTGCCCCAAACGGATCGCTTCGTAAAGTTCGGTCGTTTCCGGAAGCGGGGTCGTATCCAGTTCGCGGCGCAAAATATCCACGCACTGGCGATATTGGCGCAACGCGGCGCTGCGGTCGCCGGTGGCGGCATAAGCGCGCATCAAGGCACGATGCGCCACCTCTTGGAACGGGTCAAGCGCCAGCAGAGTATGGGCGTGTTGGGTGACGGCGTGCCAGTCTTCAGCCTGTTGGCACAACGTCACCAGGTGGCGCAGCGCGGTTAAAAAGCGTTGGCGGGCGTGTTCTCGCTCCAAAAGCGCCCAATCCGCGTAAATATCTTTCAGCAGATCGTCGGTGTAAAGCGCGACGGCGCGCTCCAACGCTTGACGTTGGGGCGGGTCTTGGCGATACGCTTCGAGCAACGCTTGTTCAAAGGCTTCATAGTCCACCCACAAACTCGCGTCCGGAGCAATCGCCAATTCCGCCCCCTCTGCCACAATCAAATCGGTGTGGGGGGCAATGGCGCGGCGGAGCAAATAGAGCGTGCGGCGCAAGCGTTCTTGCGCACGGGGAGGGGAGGCTTCCGGCCAGAAAGCCGCTTGGACTTCCTCTCGGGTTACACGCCGCTGGCGGTGTAACACCAAAAACGCGCATAGCGCGGCAGGTTGAGGTGGCAAACTAACCGCTTGGCCGGCAATGTGCAAACGCGGCAAGCCGAAGATGTAAAATTGGAAGGTCGCACGGTGAGCGTCGTTCATGCGCACTCGCTTTCCTTAACGTCCGTGTTCGGCGCTGGCGTGGATCGCGCGCGCGGCAGACGAAAGCCGTTATACCCTCACTTCAATCGGGCGAAAAAGTGCCGCTGGCGTAATGCCCACAAGCACTTACCCGCCGAGCTGATGCCGCACGACATCTTGCAACCAGATGCGGAACGTGCGCACCTGGTACGGGGTCAGCGCGCAGCGCAACGCCGCGCCCACCGTTTCCACCGCCCCCTGTGGTTCTTCCAACAAGTTGACTTCCTCGGCCCGCACAATCGGCGCGCCGAACGTCAAGCGTGCGGTGCAACGCTCCCCGTGCGCCTCATAAACGCGCACGATCAGCGCCTCTTCGTCTTCCGCGCGTTTGACCGTTTCCACCACCGCGCAAGGCGTTTCTGAGCGCACCACGCCGAACGTCACCGGCAACCACGTTCCCCCACCTTCGGAATAGTGTACCAACAGCGGGTGGTTGAGCCGCCCCGCCCACGCGATCACCTCCTCGCGCCAGTTTGCCCCATGCGGGTAGAGCGCATAGGTGAACGTGTGCTCGCCTTGATCCGCGTCCGGATCGGGGTGGGTCGGGGCGCGGAGCAAGCTCAGCGCCAACACATTATCCCGCACGCTGTAACCGTATTTGCAATCGTTGAGCAGGCTCGCGCCGTAGCCGTGCTCGGAAAGATCGGCCCAGCGCTGGGCGGGGACCTCAAACTGCGCCGCGTCCCAAGCCGTGTTGCGATGGGTGGGGCGCTCCAACGCGCCGAACTGCACCTCATACGTGGCCCGCGCCGCGTGCACCGCCAGCGGAAAACGCGCGCGCAGCAACAAATGCTGTTCGTGCCAGTCCACCTGCGTATCAAAGCGCAACAGCCGACGGTCGGTCAGCAGACGCACGTATTGCACAACGCGGGACTTGTTAAACGTGTAGCGAATTTCTAGCGTGCCGCGCAAGGGGCCCGCTTCTACCACGCGCACGCCTTCCGGCTCCAGACGCCAACCTTGCTCCTGCAAAGACTCGTCCACGTCCCAAGCGTCCCATTTGCGCGGACGGTCTACGTAGAGCCACAGTTGGTTGCCCAACTCGCCTTCGGCCAACACGTCCCGCCCGAACTTCTTATCGTAAAGCCGCGTCATGTTGCCCCGCGCGTCGAACTCAGCCCGCAAGCAGCCGTTTTCCAACCGCTCCGCCGTGCAAATCACCGGGTCGTACACCGGAACGGTGGGCGCAGAGTCCACTTGGCGCACGATGTAGGCTTTGTGGCCGTAGGGTGGCACGTGGTTGGGGATCACCAGCGCACGGCGCGCCTCTTTGTCCAGCCACTGGATCGGCTTGCGCCGCCCGCTCGGCCCGACGATCTCCACCGCGCCCGTGCCGGGCAACATGACCTCAATCGGGCCGCCCTCGTCTGTGCTGAGCGTGTTGAAGACCACCAGGCCTTGCATCCCCACGTCCCAACGCACATGGCGTGCCAGCGTCTGGATGGCGGCGTCACGGATGGCGCGCACGGTCTCCTCGGCTTCCTGATAGGCCTGTTCCGCCTCCTCATATACCGAGCCAATGGCCGTGCCCGCCAAGATGTCGTGGAATTGGTGCAACAGCAAGGTTTCCCACGCGCGCTCCAGCGCCTCTTGCGGGTAGTCCCCT
>JALSSH010000082.1 GCA_026984385.1 Ardenticatenia bacterium
CCTGTCGCCGAAGAACGTTCCGAAGAACTTGTTATCCCCCCCGCGGCCAGTGAGGAAACCCAAGAAACGCCCCCACCAGCCGCCACCGAGGTCGTCGCGCCCGAACCGGCTCAAGAAGCCGAGCCGTCCGCCGCCGAAGCCCCAGAAGCCCCCCCACCCGAACCCGCCATTAAACGGGGGGACATCGTCACCGGCACGGTGACCGCCACCAGCCCCACCGAGGTACTCGTAGACCTGGGCGATGGCATCATGGGCGTGATCGCCAGCCGTGAACTGGAGCTGATGGATCGCACAGCCCTTGAGGCGCTTCAAGTCGGCAAGGATGTGACCGCTTACGTCCTGAAGGTGAAAAGCGACGGCCAACCGGTGCTATCTTTGGCCCGCGCCGAAGAAGAACGCAATTGGCGCATGGCCCAGGAATATTACGAAGAAAAGAAAGTGTACTTTGGTAAGGTCGCCGGCTATAACAAGGGCGGCTTGATCGTGCGCTTTGGCAAGGTGCGCGGGTTTGTGCCCGCCAGCCAGATCAGCCGCGAACGTCAACAGCGCGCCACAGGGGACAGCCCCGAAGCGCGTTGGGGGCATATGGTCGGCGAAGACATCGCCGTTAAGGTGGTGGAGATTGACCGCTCGCGCAACCGCTTGATCCTTTCAGAACGGGCGGCCACGCGCGAATGGCGCGAGTTCCAAAAGTCTAAATTGCTGTGCGAATTGAAGGTCGGTGAAGTGCGGCGCGGCAAAGTGATCAGCTTGGCCGACTTTGGCGCTTTTGTGGACCTAGGCGGCGCTGACGGCCTGGTTCATCTGACCGAAATCTCCTGGCAACACGTCACCCATCCACGCGAAGTGCTCAAAGTGGGCCAGGAAGTGGAAGTGGAGGTGGTCAGCATTGACCCGGAGCGTAACCGCATCGGGTTGAGCATGAAGCGCCGCGAAGAAGACCCCTGGCGTAAAGTGGTCGAACGCTATCGCGTAGGGCAGTTGGTGCAAGCAACGGTCACCAAACTGACCAAGTTCGGCGCGTTCGCCTGCCTGGTAGACGCGCCGGAAGTCGAAGGACTGATCCACATCTCCGAGTTGGCCGACTATCGCGTCAGTCACCCCCGCGAAGTGGTGCTTGTGGGCGATGTGTTGACGTTGCGCATTATCAAAATCGACGCAGAACGCCGTCGCTTGGGGCTTTCGCTGCGCCAAGTGGATTCGCCCAAATACATGGATCAGGATTGGCAGTTTCTCGCCGATGGATTGGGTGAGGAAGGCGAAACGCCCTCCGCCGAGCCGGAAGCGTCTTCCGCCGAAGAGCCGACAGAAAGCACGGACGAAGGGACAAGCTCCGACGTAGGCGAAGCGCCAAACTCGGAGGAGTAAATTTTTCTTTGCCCTTAGTGCACCCCACCCCGTCTCTTTGCGAGGCGGGGTTTTCTTTTTGCGCCCAGGCGCTGCCTTACCCAACGGCGTACAACGGTGTTCCCTGGCCCACGTCTCCGCTGTTCCGGCAGAAATGCACTCCACTTTTTGCGAGCGCAATGCTACAATGAAACCCGTGTCACACGCAATCTGTCACCATTCGCGGGAAAATCCATGCGCACTCAACGCCTTTACTACGACGACCCTTATACGACAGCTTTTAGCGCCCGCGTAGTTGAACGCACGCATTTTGAAGGCCAGCCCGCCATCGTGCTAGACCGTAGCTACTTTTACCCCACCAGCGGCGGCCAGCCGCACGACCTCGGCACATTGGAAGGCGTGCCCGTGCTCGATGTGGTGCTCCGCGAAGCAGACGACGCGGTGCTGCACGTGTTGGAACGCGAATTGCCCGCCCAAGCCGACAACGTGCACGGCGAGATCGACTGGGCACGCCGCTTTGACCATATGCAACACCACACCGGCCAACACGTGCTCACCCAAGCGTTTATCCAAGTGGCGGGCGCGCACACGGTTGGCTTTCATCTCAGCGCGGAAAGCGTCACGATAGACCTGGACAAACCCGCGCTCAGCCCCGAAAAGATCGAGGCCGCTGAAGCGCTTGCCAACCGCATCGTGACCGAAAATCGGGCCGTGCGCGCTTGGTTTCCGCAAGCCGAAGAGCTGGCGCGCTTGCCGCTGCGCAAAGTGCCGGACGTGCACGGCAAGTTCCGCGTAGTGCAAATCGCAGACTTCGACGTGACGGCCTGCGGCGGTACGCATGTGGCCCACAGCGGAGAAATCGGGCTGATCAAGGTCTTGCGGGCGGAAAAACGCGGCGACACCGTGCGCATCGAGTTTCGTTGCGGCGGGCGAGCGCTGCGCGATTACGCGGAAAAACACGCGCTGCTCAGCCGCCTTTCCGCCGAGCTGACCACCGCCTACACGGCCATTCCGGACGTGCTGGCGAAGCTACGTGAGGAAAATAAAGCGCTGCGCAAAGAGCTAAAACAGTTGCGCGGCGCGCTTTTGCGCAACGAAGCCCAAACGCTTTGGGAAGCCGCCGAGCCACGCAACGGCTACCGTCTGGTGCTGCGCGCTTTTGAGGAGCGCGAGGTGGGCGAAGTGCGCCAGATCGTCCAGCAGTTGATCGCGCACCCCGCGACGGTAGCCATCTGCGCAGTGGCAGGCCCCAAAGCCCAACTGATCGCCGCCCGCTCCGATGATCTGTCGCAGGATATGGTCGCGGCGCTCAAGCGCGGCTTGGCGGTGTGGGGCGCACAGCGCGGCGGCGGACGCCCTTCGTTTGCGCAGGGCGGCGGTGTGGCCGCCACGTTGGCACAAGCCCAAGCCGCGCTCCAAGCCGCTGCCGAAGCCCTTTGACGCCCAAGTGAGTGATTGAGGTAGGCTGCCCGTGCAAGAAATAGCCCCCGGCGTTTTTGTAGAAACCCGCTTCCGCCGTGTCAACGTTGGCGCGATTTTGACCGACAGCGGTTTTGTGCTCATTGACACACCGCCCTATCCGGACGACGCGCACCGCTGGCGGGAAATGCTCGCCGCCATCAGCAACAAACCGATCCTTGCCATTGTCAACACAGACGCACGTCCGGATCGTGTGCTGGGTAATGAGTGGTTGCCGAGCCGCGTGGTGGTGGCGCATGAGGAAACGATCAAAACGCTGAGCAACGCGCCGCAGACGTTCGTGGAAAATGCGGTAGACGAGCTGACCCAACACAACTTCGAGCGGCGACATTTTACAGATGCGCGTTTGCGTGTGCCTTCGGTCGGCTTTACGCGGCGGATGCAGATCCGTTACGGCGGGCGCGCGATCCCGCTGCTGGCAATGCCCGGGCCGATGCTCGGCAGCGTGTGGGTGCATCTGCCGGAGGAGCGGGTCGTTTTTGTGGGGGATAGCGTGCTGGCAAACCGCCATCCGCTGCTGGTCCATGCGTGTTCCAAGCAGTGGTTGGAAAATCTTACTCTGTTGCGACGTGCACGCTTTGCCGCCGACGTGATCGTGCCCGGGCGCGGTTCGCTGGTGGACAAAAGCGCGACCGAGCCGGTCTCCGAATTTTTACGTTTGGCGCGGCGACGTGTGCACAGCCTTTACCGCGCAGGACGCCCGCGCGCCGACACGATTACGCTGGTGCCGGAGCTGTTGGAGCTGTTCCCCTACCATCCGGACGAAGCCGAAGAGCTGCAACGCCGCATCAAGTTGAGCTTGGACCGCATTTATGAGGAGTTCAAAGCCAGCGACAAAAGCGCGACTTTTTAAGCGGGGCGCGCTCAAAAGCCCAGCGTAGCGCCGCCGTCTATCAGCACGGTTTGCCCGCGTATCATAAAGGCTTCTGGCGAGCAGAGAAAAGCAACCACCCCGGCCACATCCTCCGAGCTGAGGATGCGCCCGGCGGGGGTACGTTTTTCGGCGTAGGCGTAGACTTCTTCCAAGCGCTCACGCATAACGGGAAAGTGCTTCAGCGCGTCGGTGCGCACCATGCCCGCCGAAACCGCGTTCACCACAATCTGCATGGGCGCAAGCTCCACCGCCAGGTAGCGCGTGACGGCCTCCAACGCCGCTTTGGAAGCGCCCACCACCACATAGTCCGGCAGCACACGCTGCGCGCCCACGCTGGAAATGTTCACAATCGCGCCACCGCCGCGCGCTTGCATGATCGGGGCGGCACGTTGGGCCAAGAAAAGCGCGGCGCGCGCGTTGATGTTCAGCGTCCAGTCCCACCCCTTGACGCGCTGCTCCATCACCGGACGGTTGTAGCCGGAAGCGGCGTTGTGCACCAAAATATCCAGCCCGCCCAGACGCTCGGCGGCGGTATCCACCAAGCGCTCGATGTCGTCCGGTTGTCCCACGTCCGCGCGCACGAGCAAGGCCCGCCGCCCTAGCGCCTTGACGGCGGCGACGGTTTCCTCGGCAGGCTCGCGGTGGCGAAAGTAGTTGATGACCACGTCCGCGCCCTCGCGCGCCAGACGTAGCGCAATCGCCTTGCCAATGCCGCGTCCGCTGCCCGTCACCAGCGCGATTTTGTTCTCGAAGCGTTTTTGTTCGGCCATGCGTCACCTTTGGCTTAGGATGTGTCGGCGGCTTGCTCGATGATGCGGCGGAACTCGGCGCGCACGTCTATTTCCGGACGGAAAAGCAGCGCGTGCAAGCCG
>JALSSH010000083.1 GCA_026984385.1 Ardenticatenia bacterium
TGGAGTTGAACCCCAGCACAGCCAAAGCGTTCGCCTTGGCGAATGCCAAGCTCTATTGGGACGAGTTCTACTTCCGCGTGATCGTGTGGCCCTATCGCAACGCCGCCTATTGGTTGGCGGAAAAACTGGACTGGGCTTTTTGGCATGACCGCGTGCACGAAAACCTGATCTTCCACCCCTTCCAACGCGCTACCGAGCTGTTGAGCGGGCCGGTGGACAAAGGCATCGTGGACCGCGCGTTCTTGTGCTTGGGGGACGGCGTCCGTTGGAGCGCGGAGCGTTTGCGCAAAGTGCAGATCGGCTACGTGCGCGCCTATGCGTTGAGCGTGCTCCTGGGCACGTTGTTGGTCATGTTCCTGATTTTGTATCCTGTGATCCGTGAATTGCTAGGTCTGTAACAGGGAAAAATTCCTATGGAAGACATCTCGCTGGTCACCGTGGTTTTTATGCTGCCGCTGGTGGGCTTCGTCCTCATGCTTATCTTTGCGCGCAACGACGACGCCTACCGTTGGGGAGCGTTGGTGACGTCGCTCGTGACGTTTGGCGTGTCTTTGTTGCTGGTGCGCCACTTTGACACGTCCATCGCCGGTTTGCAGATGGTGCAAAAAGCGGACTGGATCACGGCGGACGGCTTCACCATCCGGTACTACGTGGGCATAGACGGCATCAGCGTTTGGCTGGTGTTGTTGACCACGTTTATCATGCCGTTGGCAATCCTGATCTCCTTCCGCGCCATTCAAGAGCGTGTGCCCCTTTACTATATGTTCATGTTGATCATGGAATGGGCGATGCTGGGCGTCTTCGTGGCGCAGGATTTGTTCCTGTTCTACGTTTTTTGGGAAATTACGCTCGTGCCCATGTACTTCCTCATCGGCATCTGGGGCGCCGAACAGCGTATCTACGCCGCTGTGAAGTTCTTCCTCTATACGATGGCGGGCAGTTTGCTGATGTTGCTGGCGATCTTGTGGCTGGGTAACCAGGCGGGCACGTTTTCCGTGCCGGACATCCTGGCTATGCTCAAAAGCGGCGAGCTGAGCTTTAGCACCGGCACCGAGCGGTTGTTGTTCCTGGCTTTCGCCATTGCCTTCGCCATCAAAGTCCCGATGTGGCCGCTGCACTCCTGGTTGCCGGACGCGCACGTGCAAGCGCCGACGGCGGGGTCGGTCATCTTGGCGGGCGTGCTGTTGAAGATGGGCACATACGGTTTTGTGCGCTTCAATCTGCCGCTTTTCCCGGAGGCGACCAAAACGTTTGCCCCGTACTTTGCGGCGCTGGCCGTCATCGGCATCATCTACGGTGCATGGGTCAGCTACGGCCAGAAGGACATGAAAAAGCTGGTTGCCTACTCTTCGATCAGTCACCTGGGCTTTGTGATGTTGGGCATCTTCTCGCTGAACCCTGCGGGCATTCAGGGCGGCATCTTGCAGATGGTCAATCACGGCATCAGCACGGGCGGCTTGTTTATGATCGTGGGCGTGCTTTACGAGCGTCGCCATACCAAGCTGATGAAGGCTTTCGGCGGCATATGGAAGGCTATGCCGCTTTATAGCGGGGTGGCGTTGGTGATCGTGCTCTCCAGTATGGGCTTGCCCGGGCTAAACGGTTTTGTAGGTGAATTCACCATTTTACTCGGCTCGGCAGGCTCGCACGCGATCAGCTGGTGGTTCACCGCGTTTGCAGCGGTGGGCGTCATCCTGGCGGCGGTGTACATGCTCTATATGTTCAACACCGTTTTTATGGGCGCGTTGGACAAAGAAGAAAACAAGAACCTGCCCGATCTGCGCTGGCACGAGATTTACGCGCTGATCCCTGTGCTGGTGATGGTCTTCGTGATTGGCGTGCAGGCGAGCTATTTCTTCAACTTGATGGACGGCTCGGTGGCACAATTGGTCGAGCATGTCAACGGCGTGATGTCTGCGGCGATGCGATAAGGTGGTGACGGGCGATGTTTACAGTCCCTAGTTTGAGCGATCTCAACCTCGCCGCGACGCTGCCGGCCACGCTGCTCGCCCTGGGCGCAAGTGTGCTTTTGGTGTTGGACTTGTTCGTCCCCAAAGGGCGCAAGGCGCTCACCGCGTGGTTGGCGTTGGCGGTGTTAGGCGTGTCGCTGATCGTGGCGCTGCTTTCGCTCGGCGATGTGGTGGACTTGGGCACAGGCGAGGGGGCGTTCTTCGGCCTGTACATCGCCGATAGCTTCACCGACGCGGTCAGCGTGATCGTGCTGGTGACCGCGATGCTGGGCGTGGCGGTGGCCTACAACTACCTGGAGCGAACGGGGATGCAGCGCGGCGAGTATTATGTGCTGCTGCTCTTTTCCGCGCTCGGCGCGATGCTGATGGGCGCGGCGGGCGACCTGGTGACCGTTTTCGTGGCGCTGGAGCTGCTTTCCATCCCGCTCTATATCCTCAGCGGCTTTCGCTGGCGCGACGAAGGTTCGGAAGAAAGCGCGCTCAAATACTTTATCCTGGGCGCGTTTGCCTCCGGCTTCTTGGTTTACGGCATCGCGCTGATCTACGGCGCAACCGGCACGACCGCGTTCGGCGGCATTTGGGCGGCCACGCGCGACTTGCTCGCGGCGGACGCGGCCACCAAATACGTGCTGTTGCTCGGCGCGGGGATGGTTTTGGCCGGCCTGGGCTTCAAGGTGGCCGCTGTGCCCTTCCATATGTGGACCCCGGACGTTTATCAGGGCGCGCCGACTTCGGTCGTGGCCTATATGAGCGTGGCGGCTAAGGTGGGCGGCTTTGCGGCGTTGGTGCGCGTGTTGGCCTGGGGCTTGCCGGACTTCGTGCTGAGCGGCCAGAGCGCCGCCGCTTGGCAAAGCACCGTTTGGCTGATCGCCGCGCTGACCATGATCTTGGGTAACGTGGTAGCGGTGGCGCAAAACAACCTCAAGCGCCTACTTGCCTACTCCAGCATCGCGCACGCGGGCTACATCTTGATCGCAGTGGCGGCGATGGGCACGGCGGGCGTGGCGAACGAGGCGGCGCGTGCGGTGGTTATCTACCTGATGGCCTATGCGTTTACGAACGTGGGCGCGTTTGCCGTGATTGTGGCGGTGGAGCGCGACGACGGCGGCCACACGGATATTGACAACGTGCGCGGCCTTGCCAAAGAGCAGCCCGTGCTGGCCGCTTCGATGGCCGTTTTCATGCTGAGCCTGGCCGGCGTGCCCTTGACGGCGGGCTTTGTGGGCAAGTGGTTCGTTTTCAAGGCGGGCTTGGCCGCCGACCTCGTGCCTGTGACCGTGATCGGCGTGTTGACCAGCGCCATTTCCGCGTACTACTATCTGCGCGTGATTTGGTTCATGTACTTTGAAGAGGGCGAGGGCAAAGCACAGATCGCTTGGCCGCTGGCTTGGGGGATCAGCGTGGCGGCTATCGGCACGTTGATCTTGGGCTTTTTCCCCTATCTGCTGAGCGATATGGCGCGCGGCATCGCGTTGGCCTTTGGCGGCTGAACGACGCCCATACAACGCAATCTGGCGAGATGTGAAGCGGGGCGCTGGCGCAAAGCGTCCCGCTTTTTGTTTTTTGCCGGGCGCGCGGGCTGTCACTACAATCTGACGAGAACAGGCGAAGCAAATAGGCAGGTGGCGGGTAAAGCGATGAGCGAGAACAACGGTCAAGACGTGCAGGGCGCGGCGGAAAAGCCCGCTGTGCCGCTGGACGAGTACGGCAAGCACTATTTCGAGCGTTACAACTACGCGGATCGCCCGTTGGGGCGCTTTAGCATGTACTGGTTCGCGCGACGCTACTACGCGGCGTTGGTGCGACGGTATGCGCCTGCGCGCGGCGGCAAGCTGTTAGAGCTGGGCGCGGGGTTGGGGCATCTGTTGGGCTTGTTGCAAGATGACTTCGAGTGCGTGGGTATAGATATCGCCGACTATAGCGCCGAGCAGATCGAGCGCAACGCGCCGCGCGCGCGCGGCCTGGTGATGAGCGCCGACGACCTTTCCCCCTTTGCGGACGGCGAGTTTGCGGTGGTGGTGGCGTTGCATTTGGTGGAGCATCTGCCCGACCCTGCAGATACGTTGCGCCAGGTTTACCGCATTTTGCAGGGGGGCGGGCTGTTCCTTTTCGCCACGCCGAACCCCGTTTATAGCCTGCGTCGCTTTAAGAACCCGCAAACGGACGCTATCGGCAAAGACCCCACGCACATCAACGTACATCCGCCCGCGCAATGGCGCGCCTGGGCCGAACAGGCGGGCTTCCGTGTGTTGCGGCACTTTGGCGACGGGCTTTGGGACGTGCCCTATCTGCCGCTCTTGCCGAAGGGGGTGCAATTTGGGCTATTTGGCTTGCCGGCCTTGTTCCAAGTGTTGACCCGCACCACCTGGACGCCGTTGGCGCTGGGCGTCAATCAGATCGTGATCGCGCGTAAACCGTAGGAGGGACGCTATGGGTATGGGACGACGTTTGTTGGGTTTGGGCGCCCTTGTGGGCGCGAGCTATTGGTTGACGCGCTATTTCCGCCCTAAGCACTCCACTTTGGTGCTGAGCGAAAAGGTGGTCATCATCACGGGCGCATCGTCGGGGATCGGGCGGGCGCTGGCCTA
>JALSSH010000084.1 GCA_026984385.1 Ardenticatenia bacterium
TGCAGCACCCCCGGGCCACCGTTGTAACACGCCGCCGCCCGGCCCACGTCCCAGTTGGCGAACTGGGTCAGGCACTCGTAGTAAATATTCAGCCCAAGCGCGACGTTGGTATCCGGATTGAGCATATTATCGCCGTTCTCGAAGTGATAGGGCATCACTTGCAACAGGCCGACCGCGCCCGCGCCGGAAAGGATCTCCGCGCTGCCGCACGATTCCACCTGCATCAAGATCGCAATGATGTTGGGGTTGATGTGATAGGCTTGCGCCCAGCGCAAAATCTCTTCCCGCCAGCGCTGCACCTCCGGCGTGTAAAACGAGGCCAGCGGCGCTTCGAAGTTGGTGAGCGTTTGGGCCTCGGCGTCCGAATCTGTGCCGACCAACCCCAAGAAGCGCAAAATCAGCGCCCCGCTGAGAAGGAGGGCGAGCACAACGATCAGAAGCACTATGCGGCGCCACTTTCGACGACGCGGCAGCGGAGCGGCGCTTTTGTGGCGGGTGCTTTTCTTGCTCACAGAGTACCCCTCACGGCGTCACAATACGGAGTGGCAACGGCACAAAGGTCAGCACCAACACCGCGATCACCACATACGCCCAACGCCGACGGTGCACATCCAGCGGCGTGACGCCGTCCAACGGCGGGGCGTAGAGCTTGCCCATCAACACGACCAGCGCAGCTAACAGCCACCACACCGAGTTGAAAAACGCCAACGCTACCATCACGCTGACCAGCGGCCAATAGAGCTTGCGCACACGCTCGCCGAGCAATGCATAGGCAATGTGCCCGCCGTCCAATTGTCCCGCAGGGATCAGGTTCAGCGCGGTGAGCAAAAGCCCGCTCCAGCCCGCCCAAGCCACTTGGTTAACGAAAACGTCCTTTTCGCCGTCCGGCAACCACTCGCCGAAGATCGCGTACTTGGCGCTCGCATACAGGATCGAGTTGCCCTCCAGCATATACGCCTCGTTTTGCGGCAATGGTTGCACATCAGAGGTCGCCAGGCCAAACAGCAACAGCGGCACGGCCACCGCAAAACCCGCCAGCGGCCCCGCCGCGCTGATATCGAACAGGATGCGACGGTTGGGCACTGGCTCACGAAACATGATGAACGCGCCCAGCGTGCCGAAAACGTTGAGCGGGAAGGGGATGAAATACGGCCAACTCGCGCGCACGCCGTGTCTCTTCGCCGCCAGATAGTGGCCCATTTCGTGCGCGCCCAAGATCGCCATCAAGCTCAACGCAAAGGGCCAGCCTTTCAGCAAATTGAGGGACTCGGAGGTGTTTGCTTCGTGCGCCGCGCCAACGCTCAGCACGCTGAGTACGGTCAGGATCAACAGAACAACATGCAGCCAGGGCGAACGCGCTTTGCGGTGTGCACGCCGCAAAAACACCACGATCACGTGCGCGCCCGCGTCATTGACGGTCAACACCGGACGCAAGCCAAGCGGTGCACAAGTTGCGTCCAGCCGTGCGTAAGCTTCGGCGCTATCCAAACGCAACGTGCCCATATAGCGCGCAACAGCCGGGGACGGCGGGTTATAGTCCGCCGCTTGAATGTCCATCACCGCCGTAACTGCTGCCTCCACTTCCGTCAGGGGAGACGCTCCCGTGTGCACGGGTTGAACGGAGGGCGGCTCGTCTTGCGGCGTCTCGTGGGAGAGCCAACTTGAGGGTTCGTCTAACATGGCGCCTCTCTGTATATGTTGGTGTCATGCATGGTCAGGGCGTGTTGGGAAGCATTTTCCATGTCTGCGTTTGGGCGTCCAGCGCCAAAATGCCGCCGTCACGGGTGCGCAAGTACAGGGTTGCCACGCTCGGCTCGGGGGAGTCCACTTGGAACATGCCGTCGAAAGCCACCTCCGGTGAGGTTGCCCAGCCCAAGCGCTCTTGCACGCGCGCGTTGCTACGCCAAACCAAGCCAAAGCCCCGTATCGGTTGCAGCAAGCCGGGCGGTGGCACGATCGCGTCGTCGCGCTCCGGATCGCCTTCCTCGAAGTTGTCCGGATAGCGCGCCCATTCCGGCGAACGTCCGTCCTCGAAGATCACATAGATGCGGTCTTGCGCCTGGACCCAAACCATGCGCCCGCGTTCGAAGGTTTGTTCGGCTTCCAGCGACGCTTGCGGCGATTCGGCGGGGCATGTTTCCGGCGCAGGGTCAAAAAACCACGCTTCGGGGCATTGCAGCGGGATCAGCAACATCTGCTCGACCTGGGCCTCGCCGACGTGCGCTTCTAACACGAAGCGCGCGACTTCGCGGTCTTGGGGACGGGTGCGCACCGTGAGCTTGCCGCTCGCGCGCACGTCCCAGCCCGGGGCGATCCGCTCGCCGTCCGCGTCCAGGCGGTAGATGCGCGCCGTGTTCGCGCCGCGCACGCTCCAAAAGAGCGTCACCGTGTCACCCGGGCGCGCGGACTCTGCATCGGTGGTGAAATATTCCACCGAAAGCCCCGCCCGTGTCGGAACGCGCGTCGCGGTCAGCGTGGCGGGCGCAGGAGAAAGCGTCGGGGCAAGTGGACTGGTGGGAGAAGGGCCGGGCGTGGCGCTCAGCGGCAACGCGGTGGGGATCGACGTGGCGGTCACCCAACTGAAGCCCGCCGCGTGCGTTTGGGTGAGCGTGGGGCGCGCGGTGGAGGTGGCACTGGGCGCGAGCGTGACAATCGACGGCTGGGCGTTGCCCCCGCAAGCGTTCAGCAACAGCAACCCCACGACGAACCATCCACCGCCCGCGCACAAGAGCTTCCACGCATTCGCCCATGCCTTCATTGCCCCACTCCGTTGTCGGTACGCCCGCCGCGCGTGCGCCGCCCGCGTGCGCTTTCAGCGCACCGAAGCGACTCCGTCGCTTCGAGGACTGGCGCAGCCAGTCCTGCGGGCGGCGCACCTCCGCGCACGCGCTCAACACGCGCACAGCTTGCCCGCCGCGCCAAGCCCCGCCGCGCCACGCTCACCACGCCGCCATGCCCACGCTCGGCAACTCCTTGGTTGCCGGCGCGTTGATCGGCAGCGCAAAGGTAAACACCGAGCCATTTTCCGGTTCGCTGCGCACCCAAATCCGCCCGCCGTGCGCCTCCACCGCCAATTTGCAGAACGTCAAGCCAAGCCCCACCCCGTGCGGCATATTCGGGTGCTCCACGCGCGCGAATTTGTCAAAGATGTGCGCCAATGCCTCTTGGGGAATGCCCGGGCCGGTGTCTTTGATGCGCACAAAAACTTCCGTACCGCTGGAGGCCGTGCTGACCGTCACCACGCCGTAGTCCGGTGTGTACTTGATCGCGTTGTCCAGCAAATTGATAATCACCCGCTCCACCATATTCGCGTCCAAGTAGAGCAGCGGCAAATCATCGGCCAACGCCAAACGCAATTGGATATTCTTTTCGTCCGCTGCCGGTTGCACCTGTTGAAGCGCACTATCCACTAACTCCTCGATAGCGGTGGTGGTGCGAGAAAGCAAACGGCTACCTTCTTCCAAACGTTGCACATCCAGCAGCGCGTCCACCATGCGGCGCACTTGCTGCTCGCTTCGCACGGCCACGTCCAGAAAGTCCGCCACACGAGGATTCGGATGTTCAGCCAACAGATTTTGCAGCGCAAGAACACTGGTGTGGATATTCCCCAACGGCCCGCGCATGTCGTGGTAGACCATCGCGCTCAGGTCTTGGCGCAATTGCTCTAAGGCCAACTCCGAGCTGAGATCGTGCTCGATCCACTGGATATAGTCCCCGCTTTGCTCGTTGCGCACCCTGCGCGCATAAACGCGGACGGGGAGCTTTTCGCCCGCTTTGGTCCACACCAACGAGCGGAAACGCACCTCTTGCCCGCGTATCAAATGATCATAGCGATGACCGCCCAAAGGCTCGGTCGTGCCCTTGCGGTGCACCGTTGAGATGCTTTGCCCAACAAGCTCGGCTCGTGTATAGCCCAAAAAGTCACACGCGCTGCGATTGATCGCCTGGATCGTGCCGCTGAGGTCGGTCAAAATGATCGGCACGATCACGTCATCAAAGAGGTTGCTATAGCGGATATTGGCGCGCCGTGCTTCTTCTAACGACATTGTGCTTGCCAACGCTGCTGCGCCCATTTCGCTGATCGTGTTGATCAGGTGCACCGCATCCGCTGAAAAATAACTGCGCGCGGGGTGTGCCAGCGTCATCACCCCGACCACATCGCCGGCGTGGATCAGCGGGACACAGAGCGCCGAGCCTTCTTGCGGCGAAAGCGGCTCGTCGGGCAACGGCATCCAAAGCGGGTTGGTCGCGATGTCGTTGACAATCACTGTGCGATAGTTGTGCAACACAAAACCCGCCAGCCCCTCGGCCAGCACGTGCTCCATAATCGGCTGAGCGTCCACATCCGGCCCGGCGCCCAGCGCATACGTTGCCAACAATCGCTTTTCGCGCAGCGCCACAATGCTTGCGTGCGGGGTGCTCAACACTTCTGCCGTTGCGTTCAGCACCCGTTGCAACACCTCTTTAGGCGTGAGATCGGCGTTCAACTCGCGCGCCAGGCGAACGACCACTGCTAAACGGAGTGCCTCGCTGAAACGGGCTTGAAAGGGCTTTGTTGTCATCGCATTCTCTCCCCCTCTTCTGCGTCTATTCTAGCACAGCCCGTCCGTGCACGTGGGGCTGTGCTCAGCAATCGTGCACGCCTTCCTTGCGATCCAAAACACGTTTGGGCGCAGGGGCCAAACTTTGGCGCACGCCCTCAATCACCAGTCGGCGCGCCTCTTCGTCGTGTTGAAAGTCCATCTCATCAGCGGGCACAATAAGCACCGGACAACTGTCCCAACGTTCGATCCACTCGTCATAGAGCACATTGAGCGCTTGCAAATAGCCTGCCGAAATATCGCGCTCAAAATCCCGTCCGCGTAGTGCAATCCGTGCCAAAAGCGTTTCGACGCTCCCCTTGAGATAGACCAGCAAGTCCGGCGGCGGCAAAAAGGCGCGCACCCCCTGGTAAAGGTCGCGGTAAACGCCGTAGTCGCGCGCGCTCATGTGCCCCTGTTGGAAAAGGTTGCGCGCGAAAATCTCGGCGTCTTCATAAACGCTGCGGTCTTGCACCACCGACCCGGGATGATCCACCAGTTGGCGGTGATGTTGCAGACGGCGCGAAAGGAAAAACACCTGCGAATGGAAGCTCCAGCGCTGCATATCGGTATAAAAGTCCGCCAGGTACGGGTTTTCGTCCACGGCCTCATAAAACGGCTTCCAGGCGAAGGCCTCGGCCAGAATACCGGTCAGGGTAGATTTGCCCACGCCGATATTGCCCGCAATGGCGACAAAATGTTTGTGTGGGCCGTTGGGCCGAATCATGGCGTTGTCTCCCCTTGTTCTTGAGTCGTCGGCCACTGCCGAGTGGTGTTGTGCCGCATCTTGCCCAGATAGGCCGCCTCCAAGTCCACGCCGAGATAGTTCGCCAGCTTCAAAAGATAGGCCAGCACATCCGCCAGCTCTTCGCGTATGGCGGGCAAGGCTTCCTCGGCGCGTCCTTGCGCTTCGGCACGCCAACGCCCCGCCAAAGCCCGCGCCAGCTCCCCGACTTCTTCTTGCAAGAGCAGCATATTGAAGTAGGGATCGGTGGAAAAGCCGCGCTCTTGGTCAAAGCGACGATGGAACGCCTGAAAATCTCCCAGCCGCCGTGCCGAATCGTCCGCCAGCACATTCCGAGCGTTATACGGTGAGCGCACACCCTTCATCGGCCCGCCCATCCCTGGCAGCGGTTGCGTGCGCGGCCCCACGCCCAGCGCCCCGCGTATACGGTCGAAAACGTCCTCGCGGTCACCTGCGTTTTGTACAAAGTCAATCGCGTTGGTGTCAATCACCAACACCGGGGCCGCGTCATAAGCGGCGAAAAACTTGTCATACGCCTGGCGCAAGCTCTCGATGTAGGCTGGGTCCATATTGCGCTCGTAGGGGCGGTCTCGGGCGGTGATGCGGTGCATCAGTGTTTCGGTGCTCGCCTTTAGGTAAACGACCAAGTCCGGCACGCGCACGTTTTCCGCTAACGCCTCTTGCACGCGGTAGTACGTGCTCAGCTCATCACCGGCCAAATTGACTTCGGCGAAAAGGCGGTCTTTGTCAAACATATAGTCGCTGATGATCGGCGGTGGCAAGGTCGCCAATTGGCGCTGTTGATGATAGCGGCTGAGCAGGAAAAAGATTTGCGTCTGAAAAGCGTAGCGCGTGCGGTCGGTGTAAAAGTCCGAAAGAAACGGGTTTTCCTCAAAGACTTCTAACACCAAGCGCGCGCCCGTTTCTTGCTGAAACATGCGCGCAAGCGTGGTCTTCCCCACTCCGATCACGCCCTCAATGGCAATATACGCTTGAATGCTGCTCTTTTCGTCCATATCGCGCGCGCCCCGCGCCCTGCCGAACGCTTCGGCGCACTGCCTCCTTTCGTCAACACGGCGGCCCGAAGGCCTGCCCTCGCACGCCCCAATATTAGCGGAAATTGCGGCATCTCACATCCGCCCATGCTCCCCGCTTTTACACAAACTTTACAAAGCGGTCACGCTCCAATAACGTGCGTCGGTGTAGACTGGCATCAAGCGGTATAGCACCACAGGAAGGGAAAAACGTCATGCGAAAGATCGGGCTATTTCTATTGCTTGCGCTGGTGGCATTGGGCGCGGTGGCGCTGGGACAAACACACCCCGCCGACGCCCAAACCCACACCACGCCGTACTACTTCATCGCCATTCATTGCGAACCGGACGCTCCAGAGGCCATCGCGCGCAATTTCGAGGTGCTGCGGGAGATGGTGGCCTACGCAGACGCCTATAACGTCAAGCTCACGATCATGTTTACCGCGCAATGGGCAGATTACGTCTCCGCCGACCCCGCGCGTCTCGCCGAGGTGCAAAGCTGGATGGAAAACGGGCACGAGATCGCCGCCCATCATCACAGCATTTATCACGGCAGTTGGGACGGCTATACGGATTTTCCGCCGGAAGCAGTGCGCGCACAAGGGAAAGACCCCCAAGCGTACCTCGGCTCATTGGACGATTACATCGCCGCGCTGCGTCGGGTGAACCCGAACATTCAAGCCGGTTGTGTCAACGACGAGCAGAACAAACAGGTGATGCCGGACGCGATCGTTTACGACACCTGCTCCGGCTTTGCCAATACGGGCGACCCCGGGCGACGGCTCGGTGACAGTATGCCGGAAAAAGGCATCAACACGTTTATCACGGTGGGCACGGTCAACGGCGTTCAACGCAAATGGTTGGCCCATTACCAAATCTACCACGATCCACAAAACGGTTTTCGCGCCATGATGAGCATGGACGGCGGCGTTTACGGCGCGATCACGCACGGCGCGGACGGACAAGATAGACCGCTCTACGATTTTTTGGACGCGGTGCGCGAAGTGGACCCCGAAGGCGCGCTCAGCCGCACGGTCTCGCAGGTCATGGAAGAAGAGCTGTTGCCGGAAGTGGAATTGTCGGACGAGGTGATCAACGCACCCTATAGCGAAAATCGCCCCCCAAACTCCGCTCAAAGCGGCGGCATGGGGGGCGGAAAATGCGGTGATGGGGTTTGCGATCAGTTCGAGCGCGAACACCCGGGCGCCTGCCCCCAGGATTGCCCGCAAGCCACCACCGCGCCTTGACGTGCTTAGAGCGCCGTCAGGATAAGCGGCGGCGCACCGTTCGCCATCACCGCGATGGTGTGCTCAAAGTGTGCGCAAAGCGAGCCGTCGCGGGTGACCACCGTCCAATGGTCGGGCAAGACGCGCGTTGGCGGTCGCCCGACCATGACCATCGGCTCTAACGCGAAGGTCATGCCGGGCACCAGCGGCACACTGTGGAAACGGCGCGCCAACTTGCCGCGCGGCCACCAATTGGGAATTTGCGGCTCTTCGTGCATAGCGCGCCCCACACCGTGACCGGTGTACTCGCGCACCACGTTGTAGCCGTGTTTTTCCACGTATTGCTGAATAGCGCGCGAAATATCGCGGGTTTGTTTGCCTGCGCGCGCGGTGTCGATCCCCTCGGAAAGCGCTTGTTCGGTGATCTGGAGCAGGCGTTGAGCTTCTTCGCTGATCTGGCCCACGCCTGCCGTAAAAGCAGAATCTCCCACAAAACCGCGATACACCGCGCCGCAATCTATGCTGACGATGTCGCCTTCTTGCAAAATGCGGTCTTCTCGGGGGATGCCGTGCACCAACTCCTCATTGATCGAGGCGGTGATGGTGGCGGGGAAAGGATGACGGCTGCCGGGTGGATAACCCAAAAAGGCCGGTATGGCGTCGTGGGAACGGATCACGTCTTCGGCGATAGCGTCCAGCTCCTTGGTGCTCACGCCCGGGCGGATCGCTTCGCGCGCGGCTTGTAGCGCCAGCGCCGTGATGCGCCCCGCCTCACGCATAATAACCAGTTCTTCGGCAGTTTTCGGGATCACGGGCATCGCTTTTGCCCCTCCTGAAGCGTCCACAAAAGGAAGCGGGGCGGCCATTTGCCCGCCCCGCGCGTGTTTGTTGCGCCCTAGCGGATAAATCCGTCGTAGTTGCGCATGGTGAGCTGCGCTTCCAATTGGCGCATGGTGTCGATCACCACGCCCACCACGATGATTAACCCGGCGCTGCTGATCACCAGGGCAGGGTTACGGCTGACTGCCGCCGGCCCCAGCACCCAGCGCTGCACAATCTGCATAAAACCGGGCAAGATGGCCACCGCGCCCAAGAAAAGCGCGCCTACCAACGTAATGCGGTTCACGATGCGGTTGATGTACTCTTGCGTGCGTCGCCCGGGGCGGATGCCCGGGATAAACCCGCCGTTCTTTTGCAGGTTTTCGGCCAAGTTCTGGTTTTGGATCATCACGCCGGTGTAAAAGTACGTGAAGCCCACCACCAGCAGGAAGTAGACTACCCAATAGGTCAACCCGCGTTGATTGCCGAAGGTGTTTTGGATTTGGGTAGCGATCTCGCCGCTGAAAAAGCCCGCCACGATCGCCGGAAAAGTGACGATAGACTGGGCGAAGATAAGCGGGATCATGCCGGCGGTGTTGACTTTAAGCGGGACGTAGGTTTGCCCGCCGCCGTAGAGCTTGCGCCCGCGCACGCGCTTCCCATACTGAACGGGGATGCGCCGCTCGCCTTCTTGGATGACCACAATCACGATCACTGTGACAATGCTCAGCACCAGGAACGCCGTCAGGTTAAAGACGAAGTGCGTTTGCAGCAAATTGAACAAATTCGCCGGCACACGCGCCACGATGCCCGCAAAGATGATGATCGAGATGCCGTTGCCGATACCTTGTTCGGTGATCAGCTCGCCGAGCCAAATGGCGAACATTGTACCGGCGGTCATGGTGGTGATGACGGCAACGGTCGTTAACAGATCGCTCCCTGCGCCGAAGCCAAACCCAGGGATCAACGTGGTGCCGGGTTGCACCTGGTCTACCTGGCTTTGGAAGATGTTGATCTGGCCGATCGCTTGCAGCGCAGCCATCGGGATCGAGAGATAGTAGGTGTAGCGGTTGATCTTGTCCTGGCCGCCCGGCTCTTTGGAGATCGCTTCCAGTTGCGGGATGATGGGCACCAGCAACTGCAAGATAATCGAGGCGGTGATGTAGGGGTACACGCCGTTGGCGATCACGCTAAAGTTGGAGACCGCGCCGCCCGAAAGCAGATTGAGCACGCTGAGGAAGCCTTGATTTTCATCCTTGAAGAGCGTGTCCAGTGCGCCTCGGTCTACCCCAGGCACGGTCACATGAGCAGCGAATTGGTAGATCAACAAGATGAACAGCGTGTAAAGGATTTTCCGCCGCAAGTCCGGCAGACGGAAGGTATTCCGTAGCGCCTCAAGCATAAGTCTTTGTCCTTATTCCTTGTTGGCCGACGACGTAAAGCCAGCTACGGCGAAGGGCGCGCGTGGGGCGCGCGCCCTTGCGCCGAGTCTCGTCATCACTGGGTGCGTTGCTGACGCAGAGCCTCGACTTGTTCCTTGCGCAGCTTCTTAACCGTTGCGCGCGCGCCGGTCAGCAAGAGTTCCAGTTTGTGCACCGAGCCGCCCGCTTCCTCAATCGCCGCTTGGGCGCTTTTGGAAAAGCGGTGCGCGTGCACGTCCAGCTTAAAGGGCAACTCGCCGCGCCCCAATATCACAACCGGCTTGTCGGCTTTTTTGATCAAGCCCTTGGCCGCCATGGTTTGCGGGGTTGCCGTCTCGCCTTCCTGAAAAACGCGCGCCAAGCCTTCCAAGTTCACTTCCTGATATTCGATGCGGAAGATGTTGGTAAAGCCGCGCTTGAAAGGCAAACGCCGCGCCAGGGGCAATTGCCCACCCTCAAAGTACGGTGAAACGCCGCCACCGCTGCGCGCGTTCTGGCCCTTGGTGCCGCGACCGGCGGTCTTGCCTTTGCCGGCGCTATAGCCACGACCTACGCGCGTGCGCTTTTTCTTCGCGCCCTTGGCCGGGCGCAGATGATGGAGCTTCATGCTTCGATTTCCTCCACCTTGACCAGATGGCTGATTTTGTTAACCATGCCCCGAATGGGCGGGGTGTCGTCATGGACGACGCTGGATTGCAAGCGGCGCAACCCTAAGGAGCGCACGGTTTCCTTTTGACGCTTAGGATAACCGATTGGGCTTTTGACCAGCGTAATCCGCAGTTTTTTCTCGCTCATGCCTGCCCTTCCCTCCGCTTGCCGCGCAACCAAAACGGCTGGAGTTCGGCGGGGTTTTTGTCGCGCATTTTCGCCAGCTCGTGCGCATCGATCAGTTGGTCGAGCGCTTCCAGCGTGGCATGGGCCACGTTGAGAATATTCGGGCTACCCTGGCTCTTGCTGAGGATGTCACGCACGCCTGCCGCTTCTAACACGGCACGCACCCCACCGCCCGCGATAACGCCCGTGCCCGGAGAAGCGGGCTTCAGCAACACTTTGGCGCCGCCGCGCTTGCCGAGCACTTCGTGCGGGATCGTGGTGCCGCTGAGCGACACCGGGTGCATATTGCGCCGCGCACGCTCCGAAGCCTTACGGATGGCGTCCGGCACGCCGCGTGCCTTGCCGATGCCTATCCCAACCTGGCCCTTGTTGTCGCCGACAACGACCACTGCACGGAAGGCGAAACGGCGACCACCCTTCACCACTTTGGCGACGCGCGTAATATCAATCACGCGCTCGTCGAGTTCTTCGCGTTCCTCGTCGCGCCGAGGCTCTCGTCTTCCCATCTTTCTCTCCAAAATCTCAGTCGGGGGGCAGCGCGCCACCAACGGGGCTGCCCTGCCGACTTGCTCGGTGTTGCGTTAGAAGTCCAATCCGGCTTCGCGGGCGGCGTCGGCCAGGGCTTTGACCCGACCGTGATACTTATACCCCCCCCGATCGAAGATCACCTTTTTGATGCCCAGCGCCAAAGCGCGCTTGGCGACCAGCTCGCCCACCAACTGGGCGGCCTCGGTTTTGCTTTTGCCTGCCACCTGGTCGCGCAGCTCACGGTCAATGGTGGAGGCCGCTACCAGGGTATGCCCCACCGTGTCGTCAATGATCTGCGCGTAGATGTGCCCCAAGCTGCGGAACACGTTCAAACGAGGCCGTTCGGGCGTGCCGAAGATTCTGGCACGCACACGACGATGCCGACGGATGCGTGCTTTACGACTTTTTTCGCTCATCGGTTTTCACTCTCTACGCCACTACAGCCTAGCCAACCTTGCCAGCCTTACCGGCCTTGCGGCGGACGTATTCGCCCTGATACCGCACGCCCTTGCCCTTATACGGCTCCGGCGGGCGCAACTTGCGGATATTGGCCGCGATCTGCCCCACCACCTGTTTGTCGATCCCACGAACGCGCACCAAACGGCCACGTTCTTCCACCACAAACTCCACGTCTTGCGGGGGTTGGACTTCGATAGGGTGGGAATAGCCCAAGTGCATGACCAGCGTTTGGCCTTGCATCTCGGCGCGATAGCCCACACCCACGACTTCCAACACCTTCTCAAACCCCTCGCTGACGCCCGAAACCATGTTGGCGATCAGCGCACGGGTCATGCCGTGAAGCGCGCGGTGGCGCTTTTGGTCGGTCGGGCGTTCCACGACGATCTGCCCGTCTTGCTGCTTGATCGTCATATCCACCGGAAAACGGTGGGAAAGTTCGCCCTTGGGTCCCTTTACCGTCACCAAAGAGCCGTCAATGGTGACTTGAACCTTGTCTGGGATCGGAATGGGTTGCTTCCCAATACGTGACACGGTTCTTTCCTTCCTTTTCCTTACGCAACGGGGTTGCGCGTGGGGGCTACTGGCCGGACTAGGGCGGGCTGTAGAGCTTCTGGGCGAAGTGTGCCTTGCGCGCCTCGCCCAGCGCCTCTACTTGCGCCCGTCGCCCGGTTCAGGCGTATGTCGGCGCGTGCCGGTCTGGGGTCACCAGACGTAGCACAACACCTCGCCGCCAACGCCCATCCGACGCGCTTGCTGTCCGGTCATAACGCCCTTGGGGGTCGTCAGGATGGCGATGCCCATCCCGCTCAACACCCAGGGAATTTCCTTTTTGCCCACGTAAATCCGACGTCCGGGCTTGCTCACACGCTCTAGATGAGAGATGACCGGGCGACGCTGACGACGCGGGCCCCAATATTTCAGGTCGATCTCCACATTCAGCTTGGGCGACGTGCCCGTCACTCGGTAATCCTCGATGTAGCCTTCTTCTTTCAGGATTCGCGCGATCTCAACCTTCATCCTAGAATGCGGCATCGAGACGGTGGCGTGTTTCGCCATCAGCGCATTGCGAATCCGCGTCAACATATCGGCAATCGGGTCGTTAACCATCGTTCCTCCGCCTGCTTACCAGCTTGACTTCGCCACGCCCGGAATCTTGCCCTCCAGGGCCAATTCGCGGAAGTGGATGCGGCACAGCCCAAAGCGGCGCATATAACCGCGCGGACGCCCGCAGATCTTGCCCGAGTTCGGGTCACGGTATTGGCACCGGTTGCGCACGCGCACCTTGTATTTCCGCTTGGACTCACGGGCGACCAGTGATTTCCTTGCCATAACGCTTATCCTCCCAGCCGCTTAGCTTTCGCGGAACGGCATACCCAACAAAGCGAGCAGCCGCCGTCCTTCCTCGTCGTTTTGCGCGGTGGTGACGATGGTCACCTCAAAGCCGCGCACCTTGTCGATCTTGTCGTAGTCAATTTCCGGGAAAAGGAGCTGTTCCCGAACCCCCAGTGTGTAGTTGCCGCGCCCGTCGAAAGCGTCTGGGCTGACGCCGCGAAAGTCACGGGTACGCGGTAGTGCCACGTTCATCAGGCGGTCGAGGAAGGCCCACATCCGCTCGCCGCGCAAGTCCACCTTCACACCGATAGCGCGCCCTTCCCGCAACTTGAAACCGGCGATGCTTTTGCGCGCGCGGGTGATGACGGGCTGTTGGCCGGTGATGGTGCGCAAGTCTTCCACCGCGCCATCTAGCGCTTTGGCGTTGTCCAACGCCTCGCCCACGCCGACGTTGAGCACCACTTTGGTAATGCGCGGCACACGCATCGGCGTTGTGAAGCCGAATTCTTCCATCAACGCCGGAACGATCTCCTTGCGATAGCGTTCCAGCAAACGATTTGTCGCCATGTTCCTTTACACCTCAACTCCGTGCTGACGGGTATCAGTCAATGTCCTGGTCGCACTTTTTGCAATAGCGAACCTTGACCCCGTCCACCGTGTAACGGAAGCCCACGCGCGTTTTATGGCCGCATTGCGGGCACACGAGCATCACATTAGACCAGTGGATCGGCGCTTCGAACTCGATGATGCCCGGTTGCACTTGCGCGCGTCCGGCCTGTACGGGGCGCTGGTGTTTCTTGACGATGTTCACCAGCTCCACCACCACACGTTCTTTCTTGGGGATCACACGCAGTACCTCGCCGCGCGTGCCCTTGTCCTTGCCGGCGATCACTTCGACGGTGTCGCCACGCTTGATTCGCTGCATCGTTGCCTCACTCCACTTTGCTTGTCGTCGGCTACAGCGTTTCGGGGGCCAACGAAACAATCTTCATAAAGCCTTTTTCGCGCAACTCGCGCGCCACCGGCCCGAAGATACGTGTTCCTCTAGGGTCTTTGGATTCCCCCTGCAAGATCACCGCCGCGTTGTCGTCAAACTTGATGTACGAACCATCTTCGCGGCGATATTCTTTGGCCGTGCGCACGATCACCGCCCGCACGATCTCGCTTTTTTTGACCGCCCCCTGGGGCGTGGCCGACTTGACGGTGGCGATGACGATATCGCCCACAGACCCCCACTTGCGGCGGGAGCCTCCGAGCACGCGGATCACCAGAATTTCGCGTGCGCCTGTGTTATCGGCTACTTTCAGCCGTGATTCGTTCTGGATCATGGTATCCTCGCCTCAACCCTGGGTTGGGGGTGGCTGCCTACTTGGGCATCTCCAACACTTCTTCCACCGCCCAACGCTTGGTTTTGCTGATGGGGCGGCTTTCGACGATCCGCACCAGCGCCCCAACCGGTATCTGGTTGCTTTCGTCGTGCACCATGTACTTTTTGCTTTTGCGAATGACCTTCTTATAGAGCGGGTGGCGTGTGGTGCGCGTCACTTCGACCACAACGGTCTTTTCCATCTTGTTACGGATCACACGGCCCACCAGCCGCTTGCGGTTATTCGGCATCGGCTTCCTCCTGCAGCATCTGCGCTGCCAATTCTCGCTCGCGCTGAATCGTCAGCAGCCGCGCCACTTCGCGTTTGACCTGGGGGATGCGGGAGTGGTCTTCCAACTGGCCCAAACTCTTCTGGATGCGCAGGTTAAAAAGCTCCTGCTTGGCATCTCTGATCGCCTGTTGGAGTTCTGCGTCGGTCATCAGGCGAATCTCTTTAGCTGTTTTCGCCATCAGGACACCTCCTCACCGGAGATCGGGTCAATGCGTTTGACAAACTTGGCGGCGACAGGCAGCTTGAAGGCCGCCAGACGCAACGCTTCCCGCGCGATCTCTTCGTCCATGCCGGCCATCTCGAACAGCACACGACCGGGCTTGACGACCGCGACCCAATGGTCCACCGACCCTTTCCCCTTGCCCATACGGCTTTCGGCGGGGCGTTTGGTGACCGGTTTGTCCGGGAAGATGCGAATCCACACACGCCCACGACGGCGGATGTGGCGCATGATCGCGCGGCGGGCGGCCTCGATCTGGCGGCTGGTGACCCAACCCGGTTCGAGCGCCATCAAGCCATAGTCGCCAAAATGGACGCTGTTGCCCCGCCCGGCGCGGCCCTTCATGCGCCCGCGAAACTGCTTGCGGTATTTCACCCGCTTTGGCATTAACATCGTCGTTTACACTCCTCAACGGACAGCCCCTCTCGCACGCACAACGTGCGGGGTGGGGCTGGCTACTTGCTGACGTACACGTCGGTCGGTTCGGGCTGCTTGCGCTCTTCTTCCAGCGAGTCGCCCAAATAGATCCAGACCTTCACGCCGATACGCCCGTAGGTGGTCAGGGCTTCTGCCGTGCCGTAATCAATGATCGAGCGCAGCGTGTTACGCGGCACACGCCCTTCCATCTGCCATTCACGGCGCGCCATTTCGGCGCCGGCCAAACGACCGCTGACCTGAATCTTGATGCCTTTGGCGCCCTGACGCATCGCCTGGCCGATAGCGCGCTTCATAGCGCGGCTATGGCCGATGCGGCGTTCGAGCTGGCTGGCGATGTTCATCGCCACAAGGCGGGCGTTGAGGTCCGGTTTTTCGACCTCTTCCACTTCCACCTTCACCTTTTTGCCCGTGAGCGCTTCTAACCCCTGGCGCAGCTTTTTGACGTTTTCCCCTTTGCGCCCGATCACGATCCCGGGCTTGGCGGTATGCAACGTCACCTGGACCTGGTTGGGGTAGCGTTCGATCTCAACGGCGGCGATCCCTGCGCGCTCGGCTTCCTTTTCCACATATTGGCGGATGCGGAAGTCTTCTTGCAGCAAATCCCGATAGCGTGTGCCCTCGGCAAACCAACGCGCGGACCAATCCCGGTTGATCTTCAGCCGAAAACCGATTGGGTGAACTTTACGTCCCATACTTAGATCAACTCCTCATGCCGCTCTGAAAGCACCACAGTGATGTGGGCCAAGCGTTTCACACGCGGCTTATAGCGCCCACGTGCACCGGCCTTCATGCGCTTGAGCCGCGGGCCTTCGTCCGCCACCAGGTAGGAAATATACAGGTCCTTGCGGTTCAGCTCAAAGTTGTTCTCCGCGTTATTCACCGCCGACTCGATCAGCTTGGCTAGGAAGCGCGCGCCTTTTTGCGGCATATAGCGCAGCACGACCAACGCCTGGTCGGCGTCCATGCCGCGCACTTGGTCACAGACCAAGCGCATCTTTTGCGCCGAGATCGGCAGGTAACGGGCTGTTGCACGTATATCCATGTTCAAACCCCCGTCCTCGCCTTATTTCTTCTTCTCAGCCAAGTGACCCCGAAACGTGCGGGTCGGCGCGAATTCGCCCAGTTTGTGCCCCACCATATTCTCGGTGATGTAGATCGGCACGTGGCGGCGTCCGTCGTGTACCGCGATGGTGAAGCCCACCATTTGCGGAAAGATCGTAGAGGCACGGCTCCAGGTCCGGATAACTTTCTTTTCTCCGCGTTCGCGCATCCGTTCCACTTTGCGCAACAGTTTGGGGTCTACGTATGGCCCTTTTTTCAATGAACGTGACATCTTAACCTCCGAATGCCACCATTACCGGCGCTTACCACGACGCCGCACGATAAACCGGTCGGTGCGCTTATTGCGCCGGGTTTTGACGCCCATCGCGGGCTTGCCCCAAGGCGTCTTCGGGCCGGGCATACCGATCGGCGAACGGCCTTCGCCGCCGCCGTGCGGGTGGCTGGCCGGGTCCATCGCGCTACCGCGCACGGTCGGGCGCCACCCCATCCAACGCTTGCGTCCGGCCTTGCCCAGCTTGATATTGCCGTGATCCGTGTTGCCCACTTGCCCCAGCGTCGCCATGCAGTCTTGATGAATGCGACGCACTTCACCGCTGGGCAAACGCACCTGGGCATATTTGCCCTCTTTAGCCAACAGTTGGGCCGAAACGCCCGCCGAACGTGCCAGTTGGCCGCCGCGCCCAGGCTCTAGCTCGATGTTGTGGATCTGCGAGCCGACCGGAATATTGCGGATCGGCAGCGCGTTCCCTGTGCGCAACTCGGCATCCGGCCCGCTCATCAGCGCGTCGCCCACACGCAGCCCCAGGGGTGCGATGATATAGCGGCGTTCGCCGTCGGCGTAGAGCAACAACGCGATGCGCGCCGAACGGTTCGGGTCGTACTCGATCGATTCCACTTTGGCCGGAATGCCGATCTTGTCGCGTTTGAAGTCAATCACACGATAGCGCCGACGATGACCGCCGCCACGATGCCGCACCGTCACCCGCCCATAGCTGTTGCGGCCTGCGCGCTTGCGCATCCCGCGTACCAGCGGGCGATGGGGTTCGGCCCGTGTGATCTCCTCAAACGTGCTGCCGGTCATCCCACGACGACCGGGAGACGTTGGCTTGTACTTCTTGATACCCATCTTGTTTCAGCACCTCAAAGTATGTGTGTCGTGCCGTGCGTTCATTAGCCCCGTGAGGCGCGGTTGTCTGAACGCCGACACCTCCGTTTAGGTTAGACCTCAAAGAGGGCGATACGCTGGTCTGCGGGCACGGTCACAATCGCTTTTTTCCAGCTCTTGCGACGGATGTAGCTATTGCGTCCGCGCTGCCCACGTTTGGCGGGCATCACCATGGTGCGCACTTTGAGCACATCCACGTCAAAGATGCTCACCACTGCTTCGGCGATCTGAATCTTATTCGCCCGCAAGTCCACCTCAAAAACATAGTGGTTATGATGTTCGGCCATCAGGGTGGACTTTTCGGTGATCACAGGCCGTTTGATCACATCGTACAGGTGTAGTGTTTTCCCCACGATGCCGCTCCTTATGCGTCCTGAGCCGCGCCGTTTTCCGTGCCCAGATAGCTCTGGATCACGTCAAGGGCGGCCAGGGGGATGATCACGCGGTCAAACGAAAGCAGGTCGCGCACGTTCAGGTAGGCCGCGTGGAGATAGCGCGCGTCCGGCAAATTGCGCAAGCTCAGCTCCACGTTTTCGTCGCGCTCCGGCAAAAGCACCAACGCGGTGCTCTCTTCCACCAAACTCCACAGTACCGCACTCATCAGTTTGGTTTGCGGGCTTTCCAACGAAATCTCGTCAACGACCACGATCTGCCCGTCGGCGGCCAGCGCAGAAAGCGCGCTGCGTAACGCGGCGCGACGCATTTTGCGCGGCATCTTTTTGGTGTATTTGCGCGGGCGCGGGCCATGGGCCACCCCGCCGCCCACAAAGATCGGGGCAGAGCGCGCGCCATGACGGGCGCGACCGGTGCCCTTTTGGCGATACCACTTGGCTTTGGTGCGGTTCACCTCGCCGCGCGTTTTGGCTTTGTGCGTGCCGACACGTTTGTTTGCCATCTGGCGCACATAAGCCTGGTGCATCAGGCCGACGTTGACTTCGACCTCAAAAATTTCCGGCGGCAAATTGACCGTATCCACCTGGTCGCCCGCCATATTCAGCACTGGAACTTCCATCGTCTCGAACTCCTCTGATGCGGCACACCGCCTAACGGCGACGTTTACGCGCAGGCTTGATCAGCAGGATGCCGCCCTTGGTGCCCGGCACCGAGCCACGCACGGCGAGCAAGTTCTTTTCCGCGTCAACCGCGATCACTTCCAAATTTTGGATGGTGACGCGCTCGCCGCCCATGCGCCCGGCCATGCGCATCCCCTTCATCACACGCCCGGGGGTTGAGGTCGCGCCGATGGAGCCGGGCGCGCGTTCGCGGTCAGATTGGCCGTGTGTCTTGGGCTGGCGGTTGAAGCCATGCCGCTTGACCGTGCCCGCAAAGCCGCGCCCCTTGGACGTGCCGACCACGTCCACACGGTCGCCTACCTCAAACACACTGGCGTCGATCGTTTCGCCTTCTTCCACGTCAATATCTTTGACGCGGAACTCGCGCAACACGCGCAGGTCCGGCAATTCCAGCCCGTTGCGGTTCAGATGTCCCCGCTTGGGCTTGTTGAGCCGCGATTGGCCGTTTTTGCGGGCGGGCACTTGGTCAAAGCCCAATTGTACGGCGGTGTACCCGTCTTTTTCCTGCGTGCGAATTTGTGTTACGTAGCACGGCCCAGCTTCGATCACGGTCACGGGGACAGCGCGCCCCTTCTCGTCGAAAATCTGAGTCATGCCGACTTTTCTACCTATGATGCCCTTCATAGTGCCTCCAAGGGACTGTGTGGGGTGGGGTGTGCCCACGCGCACCACGCATCATCCCTGCTCCGCTTCATTTCTCATCCAGCGTCACGTTTCGGCTGTCGCCAACGCACGAGCGCGTGCGTCGGCTCGGCGCGCTAAATCTTGATCTCGATATCCACGCCCGCCGGCAAATTTAGCCGCATCAAGGTGTCAATGGTCTTGGCGTCCGGGTCGAGCACGTCAATCAAACGTTTGTGCGTGCGGATCTCAAAGTGCTCTTGCGAGTCCTTGTCAATGAACGGAGAACGCCGCACCGTAAAGCGCTCGATGCGCGTGGGCAACGGCACAGGCCCGACCACGCGCGCACCCGTGCGCTCCGCCGTTTCCACAATGCGCTTGGCGGACTGATCCAAGACGCGGTGGTCATACGCTTTGAGCCGGATGCGAATTTTTTGTTGCTTAGCCATAGTGTCCTCTAAGGTTTTCTGAACCCAACGTTACGGAGACCGACAGAGACCACCGACATAGAAGCTGCGAACGCGGTGCAACTTGCCGGCCTCCGGCTTGCTTGCAGGCTCTACTCCAGGATTTCGGTAATCACGCCCGCGCCGACTGTCAGGCCGCCTTCGCGGATGGCGAACTTCGAGCCTTTTTCCAACGCCACCGGCGTGATCAGCTCCACTTCCAAGTTCACGTTGTCGCCCGGCATGACCATCTCCACGCCTTCCGGCAGCGTGATCGTCCCCGTCACGTCCATCGTGCGAATGTAAAACTGCGGACGGTAACCCGAGAAAAAGGCCTTATGACGCCCGCCTTCGTCCTTGCGCAACACGTAGACTTCGCCCATGAAACGACGGTGCGGTGTGATCGACCCCGGCTTAGCCAAAACCATGCCCCGCTCCACCTCGTCACGGTCGATCCCGCGTAGCAAAATGCCCGCGTTGTCGCCCGCTTGGGCCGCGTCCAGTTCCTTGTGGAACATCTCGATG
>JALSSH010000085.1 GCA_026984385.1 Ardenticatenia bacterium
ATGACGGGCCGCCCGCTTTATCGCACCGACCGTCACGGCACGGTGGAGATGATCACGGACGGGCGCACGCTGTGGGTCTACCCCGAGCGCTAGGCGGGGTCGGGAGGCTCTTCGCGGTAAAGCTCGTCGCGGAAGAGCGCCAAGCGCCGCTCGTGTTCCATGAACCACGCTTGGCTATCTAAAGCGCCCTCGCCCGGGGCAGGGCGCAGGCGCGTATATGTGCCGTCCGGCTGCAATTCCCGCGCCTTGACGTTATCCCGCATCGAGATCGCCAAGATTTCGTCTACCAAGCGCCGCTTGAGCGCCTCGTCTTCCACAGGATAAAGCGTTTCCACACGCCGATCCAAGTTGCGCGGCATCAAGTCGGCGCTGCCCAAATACACTTCGGGCTGGTCGCCGTTGGCGAAGTAGTAGATGCGCGAATGTTCAAGGAAGCGCCCGACCACGCTCGTCACGCGGATATTGTCGCTGACGCCCTCGACCCCCGGGCGCAAACAACAGATCCCCCGCACCAACAAATCCACCTGCACGCCCGCCATCGAGGCCTCATAGAGACGGCGGATAAAGGCAGGGTCTACAAGCGCGTTCATCTTGAAGATCAAGCGAGCGGGGCGTCCGGCGCGGGCGTGCTCGATCTCCCGCACGACCAAGCGGTCAAAACGAGAGCGCAGATATTCCGGCGCCACCATCAGCTTTTGGTAGCGGGCGGCGGGCGCGTAACCGGTCAGCCGATTAAAAAGCTCGCTGGCGTCTTCGGCCAGCTCCGGATTGCTGGTGAGTAGGCCGATATCGGTGTAGATGCGGGCGGTGGTGGCGTTGTAATTGCCGGTGCTCAGGTGCACATAGCGGCGCAAGCCGTCCGCCTCACGGCGAATGACCATCGCCACTTTACAATGCGTCTTCAGCCCCAACAGCCCATAGACCACATGCACGCCTTGCGCTTCTAGCTTGCGCGCCCAAACGATGTTGTTTTCCTCGTCAAAGCGTGCCTTCAGCTCCACCAGCACGGCGACTTGCTTATCGTTTTCGCGCGCTTCCAACAGCGCGTTGACCACCGGCGAGTTGCTGCCCACGCGGTAAAGCGTGGCCTTGATCGCCAGCACCTGTGGGTCGTGGGCGGCGGCGCGGAAAAAGTTCACCACCGGCAAAAACGAGTCATACGGATGGTGGAGCAACACGTCTTGTTCGCGCAACACGGCGAAAAGGTCGTCGTTTTGCGCCAACACGCGCGGGATCACGGGCTGATAGGGCGGGTACTTCAGCTCCGGCGCGTCCACGTCCGCCAGCTCAAAAAGCTGGCTCATCCCGAGTGGGGTAGGCATTTGGTAGATATCCGAGCGCTCCACGTTGAGGTAGTTTTTCAGCGTTTCCAGCAAAAAGGGCGGCATGTCGCGCTGCACTTCCAGCCGCACCACGCGCCCAAAACGTCGCTGGCGCACCCCCGCCTCGATCGTTTCCAGCAAGTCCGAAGCCTCGTCTTCCTCGATCTCCATATCCGCGTTGCGCGTCACGCGGAACGGGTGAGACTCCAAAATCTGCATCCCGGGGAAAAGCGTTTCCAAGTTCGCCGCGATGATCTCTTCCAGCAGCACGAAAAGTCGGCGGCCCCCTTCTGCGGCGTCTTCCCCCGTGATCGTGTGCACGGCGACAATGCGCGGCAGCGTCTGGGGCACTTTGACGCGCGCAAAGCGGCGTTGTCCCTTTTCGTCCGTCAACAACACGGCCAAATTGAGACTGAGATTGGAAATATGCGGGAAGGGGCGACCCGGGTCCACCGCCAGCGGAGTCAGCACCGGAAAGATTTCGCTATCAAAGTAGCGTTGGAGCGCTTGTTGGTGGCCTGCTTCTAGCTCGTGGTAAGGCAATACCTCGATGCCATAGTCGCGCAACTGGGGCAAGATGTCCTCGTAGTAGCAACGGTATTGTTGCTCCAACATGGGCAAAAGCCGCTTGCGGATTGCCACCAATTGCTGAGCGGGCGTCAAGCCGTCGGCGGGTGTTTCTACGACCCCCGCCGCCACCTGCTCTCGCAAGCCCGAAACGCGGATCATAAAAAACTCGTCCAGGTTGTTGGCAAAGATCGCCAAAAACTTCACTCGCTCCAACAAGGGCACGCTGGGGTCGAGCGCTTCTTCGAGCACGCGGTAGTTGAACTCCAACATGCTCAGCTCGCGGTTGATATACAACGCGGGATCGTACAGATCGATCGCAGAGGGGGCGGGTGGATGGTCGGCGGGTGTGGTCATGGGCGGCATAGACTCCGAACTTTTGCGTATTTTGGCTCTCAGTATAGCATAGCCCAAACGATTGCCGCCCCGCTTTTTGCAGCGCTTGACAGCTCAGAGCGCGCTTGCTACACTGCTGAACAGTACACACTATGCCTATATCCGCAACGACTTTGACGGAGCAAAGTAGGTTGTCCGGCTGTGCCACAGAGAGCCGTCGGCTGGTGTAAGGCGGCGCACACACAACCGAAAATCCACTCCTGAGCACGTCGTCCGCCGAACGGCACAAGCTCTAAGGCGGAACGGGAGCGCCCGTTATCGCGCGCGAGTTTGTCTCCAAACTCCCTGAGGCGCACGTCGTGAGGCGCGCGCAAAACCAGGTGGCACCACGAGTCCCCTTCGTCCTGGCATGACCGGACGGGGGATTTTCTTTTTTCGGCATGTGGAAAGATTGAGGTAAAGAGCATGTACCTGGACTTTATGACGCGGGACGTATGGAATGGATTGGTAATCGGCGTGACGTTGATCGGGCTGGCGTTGGCTACGTTGCAGGTGCTGAAAGACTATCAACGCTATCACCGCAACCACCACGACAACCCACCTACCGCACAACACTAGGATCGCTCACCACAAGGAGGGGTAACCGATGCTTGATATTGCGCTCATCCGTGAACGCGCCGACTGGGTCAAAGCGCAGTTGTTCAATCGCAACGACGCCGAAGCCATCGCGCGCATTGATCGCATTCTAGAGCTAGACCGCCAACGCCGCGCTCTGTTGGCCGAGGTCGAAGCGCTGAAAGCCAACCGCAACAAGATGAACAAGCAAATGGGGCGCTTTCGGGGTAACAAAAAATTGACGCCCGCCCAGCGTGTAGCCGGGGCGCGCGCTGCCGTTCGAGCGCTGGAAGCGGGCGACGTGGCGGGCTTCCTCACCGCGCTGAGCGAGCCACCCGCCGCCGAAGAAGAAGCCGACGAGGCCGCACTCCAAGCGGCGCTGGACGCGCTGATCGCGGCGTTGCGCGGGCTGGGCGACCGCATCGAGGCGCTGGACGAGCAAGTGCGCGCCGCCGACGCTGAGCTGCGCGAAAACATGCTCTGGATTCCCAATATGCCGCACGAAAGCGTGCCGGTGGGCTTCGGCGAAGAAGAAAACATCATCTGGAAGCCGGAAGGCGAGCCGCGTCGCTTTGACTTCACCCCCAAGCCCCACTGGAAACTGGGGCCAACGTTGGATATTTTGGACTTCGAGCGCGGCGTCAAGGTGGCCGGCACACGCTTTTATTTGATCAAGGGCATGGGCGCGCGGCTCTACCGCGCCATGATCGCTTGGCTGCTTGATGTGCACACCACCGAACACGGCTTCACCGAAGTTTACCCGCCCTTTTTGGTGCGAGAAGCGGCCCTGTACGGCTCGGGCCAGTTCCCTAAGTTCCGCGACAATGTCTATATGGACCCCGACGCCGATCTCTATCTGATCCCGACCGCCGAAGTGCCGCTCACCAACATGCACGCCGACGAAATCCTCGACGAGGCGGACTTGCCGCTGTACTACGTGGCGCATACGCCGTGCTTCCGCCGCGAAAAGGTCAGCGCGGGGCGCGACGTGCGCGGCATCAAGCGCGTGCACCAGTTCGAAAAAGTGGAAATGTACAAGTTCACCACGCCGGAACGCAGCTACGACGAGCTGGAAACGCTGACCCAGGCCGCCGAAAACGTTTGCCGAATGCTCAAAATCCCCTTCCGCCGCGTGGAGATCGTCACCGGCGACTTGGGTTTTGCCAGCGCCAAAACTTACGACCTGGAGATGTGGGCGCCGGGCAGCGATGAATGGCTGGAGGTCAGCTCGTGCAGCAACACAGAGGACTTTCAGGCGCGCCGCGCCAACATCCGCTACCGCCCCGCCGACGGCGGACGCCCGCGCTTTGTGCACACGCTCAACGGCTCGGGCTTGGGCATGGTGCGCGTGCTGATCGCGGTGATGGAAAACTATCAGCAGAAAGACGGCAGCGTGATCGTGCCGGAGGTGTTGCGCCCGTATATGGGCGGGCTGGAAGTGATCGAGCCACAAAGCTAAAGCGCGGCAGGGAAACGGGCAGCGCCCCACGCCGTAAGGGGGCGCTGCCCGTAAAGCGTCACGGGGCGGGCAAAAACGAACGGAGCGCGCGTTCCAACGCGGCGTAGGAAAAATGCTCCAGCGCCAGCGCGTAGTTGTGTTCCACCATGCGCCGCACACGCTGCGGGTCGTGGAGCAAGGCGCGCACCTGCGCGACGGCCTCGTCGGT
>JALSSH010000086.1 GCA_026984385.1 Ardenticatenia bacterium
CGCGATTATGCAGGAAGTGTATTTGTGGATGACGCTGGGGCTTTTCATCACCGCAGGGGTGGCACTGTTCCTGGCCCTCAGCGGGATCACGCTCGCGTTAGGGCCGGCGCTGATGGTCGCCCCGTTCGCCCAAATCGGGCTGGTGTGGTATCTGAGCGCGCGCATCGGCAAGATGAGCGCAGAGCGCGCCACCACGCTCTTTTTGGTCTTCGCCGCCGTGATGGGCGTGACCATGTCCTCGATTTTCTACTGGGCGGATCTCGGCTCGATTTACATCGCGCTCTTTTCCACCGGCGCGCTCTTCGCCGCCATGAGCATCGTCGGCTACACCACGCAAATGGACCTTTCGCGGCTGGGCGGCATTCTCTTCATGGCGCTGATCGGGCTGATCATCGCCAGCGTGGTCAACATCTTCGCGCGCAGCAGCACGCTTTACTGGATCATTTCCTACGCGGGCGTGCTGATCTTCACCGGCTTGACCGCCTATGACACGCAGTGGATCAAGCGCACCGCGATCACGTTGGAGGCGCGCGGTGAGATGAGCGGCTCGCTGGCCGTGCGCAGATTGGCGCTGATGGGGGCGCTCAAGCTGTACTTGGATTTCGTCAACCTGTTCCTCTACATCCTGAGCATCACCAGCCGCCGCCGTTAGTGTTGCGAGGGCTTCGCCCCCGCGCCCCCAGCAGGGGGCATTCGCTCCCTGGACCCCGCCCAACGGCGCGCGCCGTTGGGCAAAGCAGGCTTTTTGCCGCGCTTTTTCGCCGGAAAAAGCGCGCGGGGTGCGGGGCAGCGCCCCGCAATGGCGGAGCGCCGCTTACTTTTCGGGAGGATGCGATGCGTTCGGACGCCAAAGCGCGGGTACAAGCGCAATTCGGCGCACACGCCGCCGCCTACGTTTCCGCCGCCACGTTCCGCCAGGGGGCCACACTCGGCGCGCTGATCGAAGCGATCACGCCACAAAGCGGCCAGCGCGCGCTGGACGTGGCAACCGGCGGCGGTCACACGGCGCTGGAGCTGGCGCGGCGGGGGCTGTGGGTGGTGGCGGGCGACCTGACCGCGCCGATGTTGCGCGCCGCCCGCGTCCACATCCGCGCGCAGTCCTTCGAGGGGGCGGTTCACTACGCGCAACTGGACGCCGAGGCCCTCCCCTTCCCCGTCGGCGCGTTTGACGTGGTGACCTGCCGCGTCGCGCCGCACCATTTTCCGCACGTGGCGCGCTTCGTGCGCGAGCTGGCGCGCGTGGTGCGCAGCGGGGGGACGGTCGGCGTGGTGGACATTGTGACGCCGCCGCAGCCCAAAGCCGCGCGCTACATCAACGCTTACGAGCGCTTGCGCGATCCAAGCCACATTTGGGCCTACAGCGTGGCCGAATGGCAGGGTTTCTTTTCGGACGCGGGCCTGCGCGTGGAACACACACAGCTTTTCGAGACGCGCCACCAGCTCAGCGAGTGGGCGCAGCGCATGGGCCGCGACGCGCCAACCACCCTACGGCTGGCGGCGATGTTGCGTCAAGCCCCCCAGCCGGTCGCGGAGTGGTTGCGCCCGCAATTTGCGCCCTCAGGCCAAGACGCCCAATTTTCGATCTGGCAAGTGTTGCTGGTGGGGCGAAAGGAGTAAAATAGGAGCAGCAAGCCACGCTCAGGGCCGCACGGAGGCCAACATTGCCGGACTATCGCCTGCTCCTGCCGGAAAGCTATCGCAAGCGTCGCCGTTGGCGCGCGGTGCGCGCGCTATATCGCATGGTGCGCACGATCTGGCAAGAATTTCGCACGCCGCTGATCGTGTTTTTGGCGGCGGTGCTGGTCGGCGGCTGGGCCTATGGCACGCTGTGGAACACCATCCACGCCGACGATCCCTCGCTGCACAAGCCCTATATTGACATGCCCTATACGATGGTCACGCTGATGTTGTTGGCCTCGCCAGACGAAATGCCAACCCAGCCGGAGCTGGTGATCTTCTGGTACATGATGCCCGCCATCGGCGCGTATGTGGCAGGGCGCGGCATTTTTGACTTTGCAAACCTCTTTTTCGTTTCCAACGAGCGGCATAAAAGCTGGGAGGCGGCTATGGCTTCCACCTATAGCGGGCACGTGATCGTGTTGGGCGTCGGCCACCTGGGGACGCGCGTGGTGCACCAACTGGTGCGCATGGGCTTTGACGTGGTGGCGATTGACGTGCAGGAAACGCCGGAAAAAAGCAGCGAACTCAAACGGCTGGACGTGCCGCTCGTGCTCGGGGACGGGCGCTTGCAGCAAACGCTGGAACAGGCCGGGGCGCGCCGCGCTTTGGCGCTGATCGTGTGCACCTCCAACGACCAGATGAACCTGGAGGTGACCATGCGCGCCCGCGACCTCAACCCGTCGCTGCGGATCGTGGTGCGCATGTGGGAAGAGCGCTTCGCCGCGCAAATCCAACACTTTCTGAACGTGGACGCGGTGCTGAGCACGACCAGTTTAGCCGCGCCTTCGTTTGCTGCCGCCGCGCTGGGCATCGAGATCACGCAGACGTTGCCGATCAACGGCGAAGATTACAGCTTGATCCGTTTGACGGTGGCCGCCGGCTCGTTTATGGACGGCAAGACCATCGCGGAGCTGCAACACGCGGAAAACACGGATATTGTGCTGCACAGCGTGCGGGGCGCGGAGGAAGTGCGCGTACACCCTGCCCCCGACGCGGTCGTGCGCGCAGGGGATACGCTGGTGCTTTTTGCGCATCACAGCAAGGTCACCGAGATCGTGGCGCGCAATCGCGGCCAGCGCGTCACCTCAGTATGAGTAACGCGCGCGGCGTGTTGCGAGGACGCTGTCCTCGTGCTCCCAAAAGAGCCGCCACCCCCCGCTACCCGCGCACAAGCTCACCGCTCAGCACGCGCCCCTGCATAGACCACGCGCTCGCGCTCACGATCTCCACGCGCGCCAACTTTCCCCGCCAGTCCTGCCCTTCGTCTGCGAAGAAAACCAGCTTGTTTTGCGGCGTGCGTCCGCGCCACTTGCCCTTATGCTGCCCTTCAACCAGCACTTCCACCGCACGCCCCACATAGCGCGCGTTGATCTCCGCGCTGACTTGCGCTTGGAGCGCCTCCAAAAGCTGATGACGCCGCTTCTTTTCCTCCGGCGGCACGTCGTCCGGCATGGTGCGCGCGGAAACCGTGTGCGGGCGCGGGCTGTAGCGCGCCAAATGCACTTTGTCCAACTTCAGCTCGGCCAACAGATCGTAGGTATCTTGGAACTGTGCCTCGGTTTCGCCCGGGAAGCCCACAATAATATCGCAATGGATCGCCACATCCGGCACGCGGGCGCGGATTTTGCTCACCAGCTCCCGATATTGCGCCACCGTATAACCGCGCCGCATCCGCGCCAACACCTCGTCGTTGCCCGCCTGGACCGGCACCTCGATCTGCGGCATCACGCGCGGCAAGTCGGCCACCGCGTCTAACAACTCGTCGGTCATCCAATTGGGGTGGCTGGTGAGGAAACGGATGCGGTAAATGCCCTCCTCTTCGGCCACGCGGTGCACCAAGCGCAAGAGCTGCGCCAAGTTTGGCCCGTCCGGCACATCCTTCCCGTAGCGATCCACGATCTGGCCCAGCAAAGTGACTTCGCGCACGCCCTGGCGCGCCAAGCTGCGCACATGCCCCAAAATCTCGCCCACAGGCCGCGATTTTTCGATCCCGCGCCGAAATGGGATGATGCAATAGGTGCAGGCGTGCGAACAGCCGTAAACCACCGGCACATGCGCGCTGACCAGATGGCCGCGTTCGTGCGCGGGCAACACCAAAGCGCCTTCGGCCTCCTCCGGGTGGTCTTGCAAAAAGTCCTGGCGGGCACGGGCTTCGGCCTCCAGCGCGCGGGCGTCGGCTTCGGCGGCGCGCGTTTGCAAGAAGTCCAACATCGGTTGCGGGTCAGAAGGGGGCATAAAAACGTCCACCTGCGGCAACTTTTCACGCAAGCGCTCCGGCGCGCGCACGCCGACCAAACAGCCCATCAGCCCGATCACTTTATCCGGTTGCGTGCGCTTGAGCTTCGCCAGCTCTTGCAAACGTCCGTAAGCCTTGTCCTCAGCAGACTGACGCACAACGCACGTGTTGATAACGAGTATATCGGCCTCGTCCGGTGACGCGGCGGCCTGATGCCCTTGGCGCTCCAACTCGGAAGCCAGCCGTTGGGAGTCCGCCACGTTCATTTGACAGCCCAAAGTCCAAATGTGGTAACGCATAAGCTCGTGTTGCCTCGCTGCTTTGTACGGTGTGTTGTGCGTAGAGCATAGCGGAGCGCGGCGCACACGTCAACGGTGGAGCGTGCGAGGACGGAGGCGCTCCGAATGGACGTTTGCGGCGATCGCACACTGGGCGCGCCGCTCGCCCAAGCTCAACCTGTGTCCGCCCACAGTAGCGCCAGCGCCCCACTCTCGCTACAATCAGCATCAGACGACATCCGCACACAAAAGGGAACGCCATGAACCGCTTAGTAGGCAGCTTGATCGTGGTGATCGGTGTAGTGGCGG